>DZBS01000047.1 GCA_022729995.1 Draconibacterium orientale
CATATTCTGTTTAAAATTATCAAAGTAAAAAGTAATTTACAAAATTGGTCTTGGCTATATTCTCAATATCTAAATAAAGTTAATCAATAAAAAATCCCAAAATATTTTACTAAATATCTTTAGAACTTCTCCTATCGAGCCATTTCAAGAAAAAGAAGTTGAGAACTCCAATCATTAGCATTCCCAAAAAAAACATCGGATATGAAATTCTCCAGTTTTCCGGACCTGTAATCATCGACCATTCAGACATTCCGCCAATTCCGGAAAGTAATGTAAGCGGCATGAAAATAGTGGTTATAAGTGTTAATCTTCTCATTGTAATATTTGTTTTATTTGCCGAGCGTGCCATTAAATTATTAAGTATTGAAAGGTGCATGTCCGTAAGGCTTGTAACAATATCGCGATGTGTTTCGGTGAGTTCAAAAAATTTTGTAATATGGTCGTAAATATCACGATAATAGAGAATTAATTTATCGGGAATAAATTTACTGTCTTTTCTGTTAACTTTTATTAATAATTCACGTTCGTGAAAAAGACTTTTTCGCATTGAAAGAATATTCTTGCGAAGAATTTGAATTTCGGCGAGATTAAAATCGGAAGGATTTTCGAGCATTTTATCTTCTACATTATCCAACTCTTCTTCTATTGCTTCTATAGCAACAAATTTTCTGTCGACAATATAATCGAGAATAATGTGCATTAAAAAAGAAGGTTCGGACTTTATTTCTTCCGGACTTAAAATTACTTTTTGTTCAAATTCGTTAATAATCAAATGGTTAAAAAGTCCGATTCTGTCAACTGTTAAAATAAAATTTTCACCTAAAAACAAATTTATTTCGTCAACTGCTAATTCCTTTTCTTTATATGTAAAGGAATTGAATAAAATATATGTATTTTTTTGAAATTCATCCATTTTAGGAATTTGCTCATCGTCAAAACAATCTTCGATTGAAAGAGTATGAAGTCCTAATTTATCGCTAATTTCTTCAATTTCAAACGTTTCAGGATTACAAAATAAAAACCACACAAAACCGTTTTCTCCGAGTTTTGAAATTGCTTCTTTTGAATTTTTCAGATGAGTTAGTTTTCCGTTTTTTGTAATGTGAAAGAATTTTGATTCAGTCATAATAAAAGTTTTTTTGGAAAAACAATAATATAAATTATTTACGAATTTATTGTTAAAGTTTATAATCGAAATTGTGATTCCAAAATCTTTTTTTAGAAGAAGTTATTTGTTATTTGATTAAAAAAGAGAAATTATATTTATATTTTGGAAATTCATATATAATTCTCTGAAAAAATAATTTCTAAAAATTAATATTTACATTTGAAACCCAAATTAAACAATCAATATTATAGAAATGTATTACTCCGAAAACATAAAAAGATACGATAAAGAGTATCAAAAATTAAATAAACTTAAAAGAATTTTCTTTATCCTAAGGGCTGTTTCATTTATTTTTAGTTTGATATTTGGATATAAGATAATAGAAACAGGCAGTTCGTTGTTTATAGTTATTTTCGCAAGTTTTATAATATTATTTCTATTTGCAGTTAAATTTGATATTGGTTTAACGGATAAAATGAAATACATTAAAAATCTTTTAAATATCAATAATAAAGAAATTGATTTTCTGACAAAAAACAAAAACACCTTTCACAACGGAGCGGAATATATAGATTTTAATCATCCGTTTTCATTCGATATAGATATATTTGGAGAAAACTCTCTTTTCCATTATCTCAACCGAACAATAAGCATTTCGGGTAAAATAAAACTTGCCGAAAAACTTTCTTTCATTCAAAAAGATAAACAAACAATTATAGAACTTCAAGAAGCTGTTGAAGAACTTTCAAACATGTCGGATTTCCGACAATATTTTGCAGCAACAGGAATGTTAAATGACATTTCATCGGAAATTAGTTCAAAAACAGACATCAATAAAATCAATATTTTAAAATGGGCTTCTTCACCAAATATCTTTTTAAACAATAAAATTTGGAAATACCTCAGAATAATATTTCCGGGAATATTTGCAGTGTTATTTGTTGTTCTTTTATTGGGATATATTCCTTTTAATGTTCTTTTAGCGTGGGGATTAGTTCAAATATCGGTTGTTGGTATTTACACAAAAAAAATTAATGCCGAACATAATCAACTTTCCAAGAAACATGATATGTTAAGTGTTTTTCAAAAACTAATAACGATAAGTGAAAGCGAAGAGTTTAAATCAAAATATCTAAAAAATCTCACAAAAGATTTCTACGAAAAAGATAACACTGCAAGATTATTACTGAAAAATTTTAACAACAGCCTTAAAGCATTCGATTCGCGTTTAAATATTCTTGTTGCCATAACATTTAACATGGCTGCAATGTGGGACATTCAGAATATGTTACGACTTGAAAATCTTAAACAAAAACTTAACAATCATTTACCGGTTTGGTTCAATATTATTGCTGAAATAGATGCGCTTAACAGTTTTGCAAATTTCAATTTCAACAATCCTGAATATGTTTTCCCGACTATAGAAAAAGAAAATTTTAAATTGAAAATTAAATCGGGAGGACATCCGCTAATAGATAAACAAAATCGAATCGACAATGATTTTGAAATATCCGGTTTGGGTAAAATAACAATAATTACCGGTGCCAATATGGCAGGTAAAAGCACATTTTTGAGAACTGTAGGAGTAAACATGCTGCTTGCCTCAACAGGTGCAAAAGTTTGTGCTAAAGAATTTATTTTTAAACCGACAGACATTTATACAAGTGTTCGCACAAACGATTCACTATCAAAAAATGAATCATATTTCTATTCGGAACTAATGCGATTAAAGAAGATAATTGACAAACTAAAATCCGATGAAGAACTTTTTGTAATAATAGACGAAATGCTTCGCGGGACAAATTCAAACGATAAACATAAAGGTTCGCAAGGATTAATTGAACAACTTATAAAATATAAAGTTACCGGACTTGTGGCAACTCACGATGTATTGCTCGGAAATATGAAAAACGATTATCCTAAAAATATCGACACAAAAAAATTTGAGGTTGATATTGTTGAAAACGACATAAGTTTTGACTATAAATTAAAAGACGGCGTAAGCCAAAATCTCAATGCTACATTCCTGATGAAAAAGTATGGAATAATAGAATAATTAGTTGCGTGAAACAAGATAAAACCGAAAACTCGGTATATTATAAATCGGCTGTAAGTTGTCGCAGTTTAATTTCTGCCATTTTTAAATTATATTGAAAATTAACAAGCCTTGTAACCGACTGCACATACAAATCTTGTGCAATGTGAACTTCGAGAGATGTTGTTTGTCCGTATTTTAATCGTTGAATGCAAATTTCGTAGTTTTCGCGAGTAAGTAAATTGTTTTCTTTTTCAATTTCCAACAATTTTTGTTGATTTTCAAATTCATTTAAAGCTGTTTGAAACTCTACAACAATTTTCATTTTTTGATTTTGCAAATCGCATTCTGCCGAATATAAATTTATTCCGGCAATTGAAATTTTTCTTTTATTTTCGCCGGCACTAAAAATCGGAATCGAAAAAGCTCCAATTACTTGCGGACCAAACGAATTGTTTTTCAAAATATTTCCTGCGGAATTATCTGTGAGCGAAAAATAATATCCTGCATGAAGACTTAAATTTGGTGAATAAGCAAGCTTTGTTTCTTTTAAATATAATTTAGCAATTTGAAATTGTTTTTGATAAGAAATAATTTCCATATTTGAACTATCGAGTTGCATTTGCAAAGCAACTTTATCGGGAAAATAATCCAACGGAATACTGTCGGAAACATCAAAATCTTTATCGGTATTTCGCCCGATAATGAAATTCAAATTTCTTTTTGCATTTTGAATTGCAAATTGCTGAATTATAATATTTTCAGCAGTTATATTATAATCTGTTTTTGCTTGCAAATAATCGGTTCGCTGTAAAGTTCCTGCATTTACACCGGCTTCGGCAATTTTCAATCGTTGGCTGTTCAAATTCATAACTTCGTTTAAAGCAATAAGTTGAGCTTTTTGTTTGACAACAAAATAATATGAACTTGTAACTGCATACATTGTTTGTAAAATTTTGTTTCGATATTCAATTTCGCCAAGTTCTTGAATTTCATTTAATTTACTTTTGGTAACAAACATTTTTCCGCCGTCGAAAAGAGTCCAAGAAAGTTCGGCTCCGGCATTTATATTTGAAACAGACAAAGGATTGTAATTTGTTTCACTTCCGTCGTAAAATTCTTGATGAACATTATTTGATGTATATGAAGCATTTGCATTTGCAGAAATTTGCGGCAACATTCCTGCATTTCCGGGTGTATTGTTCGCTTTATCGGTAAATGAATTATTTCGTGCAATAATTATATCGTAATTGTATTCCATGGCAATTTTCATTGCTTCTTCAAGCGACATAATGTGTTGAGCAACTATTTCATTTAATGTGAAAATGAAAGTGAATATAAACAATAATAATTTCTTCATACTAATCGAATTTAAAATTTTTTGGAACTAAACTTTTGTTTCGGGATAAAACATTATACATAACCGGAATAACAAAAAGTGTAAGAATTAGTGAAAACAGTAATCCGCCAACAACAACAATTCCCAGCGGAGTTCTGCTTTGAGCGCCCGAACCGAGAGCAAAAGCAATTGGTAAAGCTCCGAAAATTGTTGCCAATGAAGTCATTAAAATTGGACGAAAACGAGCAACGGAAGCTTCAAAAACTGCAACTCTTTTTGGCAAACCTGTTTTTCGGGAACATTAAAATCAATTTTTAGTTTGTTTTCGGTTCTAATAACTCCAACCAATGTTGAAGGATTTATTTGGTCGCCAATGCTTACATTTTTTAAACCGATAACACCGTCAAAAGGAGCAAGAATTTCCGTTTTTCGTATTAAGGATTTTTGTATTTCGATTTCTGCTTTCGTTGAATTTACAATCAAAGAGGTGTTGTCGAATTCATTCTGACTAATTCCGTTAACTTTCAAAAGTTCTTCCTGACGTTTGAAAATTCGCTCCTGACTTTCCATTTGAATTTGAAGTTTTCTAAGATTAGTTTGCAAATCGTCGTCATATAATTTTACAAGAAGAGTTCCTTCTTTAACAAATTTTCCTTCGGGAAGATTAATTTTAACAATTCTTCCCGAAATTTCATTTTTCAATTGCACTTCTTCATAAGCCATTAAAGAGCCGGAAACAGTAATTTTATCAATTAGCAATTCAGGTTTCACCACATAATAATCGACATCAATTTTTTGAGGCTTCCTTTTAGAATCTTTTTTTTCTTCCGAAGAATTAAAAAAAACATAAAGTATAATTATGAAAAGGCTTATTGTACCAATTGTGTATAACAAAGTTGAATATTTTTTCATATAAATCTGTAGTTTTTATCAGACTACTAATTTATTGATATTTTTTAAGACGACGATATTAAGTTTTATTGAAAAAAACTTTCATTTACTTATTATTAATAATATTATTTTAAATTTCAGGCAACGAAACCAAAATTTTTTGCATTAATAGTATCAAGAAAAGATTATATGGATATAAAATTTAATTATTATTCAAAAAAATCGGAACAAGAGATTTATTTTGAATTTGCCGATGCCATGATGTTATTGTGTTTGAGATATATAGGCAACAAAGAAGATGCGGAAGAAGTTATGAATAATGCTTTTTTAAAAGCGTTTAAAAACAAATCAAATTTTGAAGAAATTCATTCAAACAGTTATAAAGCATGGTTAAAAAAAATAATGATAAATGAATGTTTAATGCATCTCAGAAAAGAAAAAGAATTTAAGATTGTATCATTAGACGATGATAATTTTAAATTAAAATTGCCACAAGTTTCTGATAATACGGATATTGAATATTTGTTAAAATTATTAAACGAATTGCCTTTAGGATACAGAACCGTTTTTAATTTATATGCAATTGAAGGCTATAAACACTCTGAAATTGCCGAATTATTAAAAATATCGGAAAACACATCACGCAGTCAACTTTTAAAAGCAAGAAAAGAATTGCAAGAAAAAATTACAAAACAAAATTTACAATATGGAACCTGATAAATTAGATTCACTTTTCAGAACCGAATTTGAAAACTCGTCTGAAATACCCAAAAATATTGATTGGGACAAGGAAAAGGCTTGGAATAAATTTCAATTTAAAACAAAAAAAAGAAAAATCAAAAGAAGAATTTACTATTCCGCCGCTATTACAATTATTGGTATTGCAACATTTTTATACCCATATAAAAACCTACAAAACGAAAGTAACTACAGCCATTACGAAACTAATTTTGTAGAGACACAAAAAAGAGAAAAACTAAAAGAAATTGAAATGGGAATTTCGGGTAAAAAAATTTATAGAAATTACTGTTTTTATTGCGACGAAATTCTTCCAATTGAAAATAAAATCAAAAATAACCAAACAATATTCACAAATTAAAAGAGAAAATATGAAAAAGCAATTATTAATTAT
The DNA here is from genome assembly GCA_022729995.1 of Draconibacterium orientale. Lineage (GTDB taxonomy): Bacteria > Bacteroidota > Bacteroidia > Bacteroidales > JAADGE01 > DZBS01. Next base: position 6,506 of record DZBS01000047.1, read on the forward strand.
TCTCGGAATTCTGGCAATGTATTCATGTAATAACAAAAATAACGAAAATCAAACAAAAGATTCAATAATTTCGTCAAACAATGCATTGTTGGCGACTAAGGTTGAAATAGATTGTCGAATACCTTTTGACAATGAAAATAATCCAAATTGGGTCAAAGGGTTAAACCGTGAAAAATTTGTTAACAATATCTTTTCGAAAATACTTTCGGGAAAATTCACCGAAATATACAAACGAGATGAAAAATATACCATTAGCAATGTTGAAGACAGGATGGGAGTTAAATTTGACACAACAATAACTTTTAATAAAAAAACAAACAAAAACGATACGTCAATCAATAAAACAGAAATAAACTTATCGGAAATAAAAGAAATATTATTTAATGAAGAATGGAAATTTGACAAAAAAGAGTTCGGTTTTGAGAAAAAAATAAATTCATGGTCATTTATCAGAAAATTCTACCGTCAAAATGATATTAAACAAGAAAATCCCAGATATTTAATAACATTTCAGATAAAAAGAAATGAAGATACTAAACCCGAATTGAAAATAGCAAGTGATTTTACATATATTTTTGAATTTAGAGATGAATATTTAGACAGAGTAGGTTTAGACAAAAAAGGTTTATTAAATTATTTAATTCCAAATATTGAATCAGGAAAAATAAAAGTATTCGACCCAATATATTTGGTTGACAAATCAAAAAGAGTATTTACTCCGCAACAATTTAAAAATTATACAGAAATAGATTTTGCTGATAAAGACGTTTCAAAAGAAATAAATAAAATGATTTTTATTGAAGATTGGTATCTGGATGAAAAGACATTTAATATTTCCAAAAAAGTAAAAGCATTAGGATTTGTTGAAAACAAATATGATGATAAAACCGGAGAATGGACTGATAAAATATTGTTTTTTATATTCTTTGAGTAAATTAAAAACATTTAAGATTTAAAGGTTTAAAAAAATTTAAATATCTCGTCAGATTGAAATTTATACAAAAGATAAAAAAATAATCCTATATTTATAAACCAAAGTTTAAACCAATAAAAAAGACTTACATAAATTAATATGTAAGTCTTTCATTTTCAATGTCGGGGTGGCAGGATTCGAACCTGCGACCCTCTGCTCCCAAAGCAGAATTATATATGTCTTTATATTTTCATATCATTAGCAATTTCCTTATTTTTCGCTTAATATCTCGGCTTGACTATTTTATGTTTATCTTATATTTTCTTTTATTTTTACATTCCGTATGCAAATCGTATGCAAATTAATTTTATATTTGCATAAAAATATAATTCCATGAAAAACTACTTTATTTCAATTTATCTTGATGCTCGAAGGACAAAATCTAACGGCAAATATCCTGTTAAACTCAGAGTATATATTTCTCATCCCAAAGAGCAAAAATTATATCCTACGGAATTTGAATTTAATATTGAGACTTTTGACAGTATATGGAATACTGCTAAACCAAGAAGGCAATACCAAGAAACTAGAAATAAACTTAAAATATTAGAATTAAAAGCTATAGAAATTGCGGACAAACTTAATCCGTTCAATTTTGAGGATTTTGAAAAAAATTTATTAAGAAAAGTAAGCGACAGAACCAAACTTAACTATCAATATGAAATTAAAATTGAGGAGCTGGAAAAGCAAAATCAGATAGCTACAGCAAGTAATTATAAATTAAGTCAAAAGTCAATAATAGATTTCTCTGAAAAAGTTAAAGCAAAAAAATATGCAAATTTAACTCTTTACGATATTACCCCAAGATGGCTCGACGAATACGAATATTATATGTTGAACCAAAAAGAAAGAAGTTCAACTACCGTAAGTATGTATATTAGAGCATTGAGAACTATTTTCAACAGAGCAATTGAAGATAATGAATTAGACAGAAAATATTATCCTTTCGGAATAAGAAAATACCAAGTTCCTTCAAGCACTAAGGTAAAAAAAGCTTTAACGAAGGATCAGTTAAAGAAACTCTATGAATTAATTCCAAAGAATGAATTTGAAGAAAAGGCTAAAGATTTTTGGTTTTTGTCTTATGCGTGTAACGGAATAAATATTAACGACATAGCTTTACTTAAATTTAAAAATATTGATACCGACAAAGTTTCATTCTATAGAGCAAAAACAAATAGAACATCGAAAGCGAATTTAAAACCTATTTCATTTTTCCTGAATGAATTTTCAAATAGCATTATTGAGAAATACGGAAATGAAAAAAACACGGAAAATTATATTTTCAATATTATTTCGGAAGGAGATTCGGCACAAGAACAAAAAAGGAAAGTTCAGAACTTTACTCGTTATATAAATCAGCATATAAAAAAATTATGCAAAGATAATGACTTGCCTGAAGATATTTCAACATATTGGGCAAGACACAGTTTTGCGACAAACTCTATAAGAAACGGAGCAAGCATGGAATTTGTCAGTGAAAGTCTGGGACACAGCGGTCTAAGCATTACTAAAGAATATTTTGCCGGATTTGATAATGACACTAAAAAGAAATTTTCCGATTCAATAATGGATTTTGGCTAATGACGAATTATTACATTTATGATTGTCTCGGTTGTTATAGGAATTATCTATAATTTGACTTGAATTTATATCCAGAAAGTTATCGAAAACAGAATTATCTCTGTAATATGAATTTACCGTAATAACAGCATTAATTCCTTGTAATCCCTAATATTACAATATCGGAAAGATTTATGTATTCTTTAGTATATGTTCTTTCAAAATTAAAACCAAAAATATATCTTTACGGCTATATGATTTCAAACCAAAAATATATTTTTAATTTTTTTTACGCCAAATTCGACGCACGCTTTATAAGCGTTCGCTCGCATTGTTAATGAGGATTTTATGTTTTTGTTTTGGAATACAGAACACTTTTTTTTAAAATTTATTTTAGTAACCAATCAATTACATTTATTTTTTGGATACCGTCTATATTTGTATTATCATAATCAAGTGTCAATAAATATTTAGGATAATTATCTTTGATATTCTTAAATGCCGAAATTTCACGATTAAACGTTTTTTCGTCATTAACAGTATAAGCAACTTGATAATATTCCCTTTCATTATTTGGTTTTTCTACTACAAAATCAATCTCTTTATCATTGTGTTTTCCGACATAGACTTTTCCACCACGCCTAAACAGTTCGAAATAAACTACATTCTCAAGTTTATGCCCCAAATCTGAATCGTATTTATTGGAAGCAGTGATATTTCTTAAACCTAAATCAACAACATAATACTTTTCATTTGTTGAAAGTAACTCTTTCCCTTTTACATCATAACGAGGAGCAACATAAAGAATATATGATTGAGTAAAAAAGTTCAGATATTTAATTATTGTATTATGAGATATTTTTTTAGTCGAATTTTTATTGAGTTCCGCCGCAATATTTGTCGGTGAAACATAAGAACCGACAGAATCAAATAAAAAGCTGATTATTCGCTTTAAATTATGGATATTTCTTAGTTGATTTCTCTGTGCAATATCTTTTATAATAACAGTATCGTAGATAGATTGAATATAATCGTTGACTAAACTTTGATTGTTTTTAGAAAGAGTTACGGCCTCCGGAAAACTGCTGTGATTGATATATTTGCGAAATAATTGGTCAATATTTTTTTCATTATTGTTCGCCAAAACATATTCTTTAAATGAATATGGCTGGATATTTATGGCAATGTATCTGCCGGTAAGGAGAGTAGCTAATTCACCTGAAAGTAAATATGCATTTGAACCTGTTATGTATAAGTCTATATTTTTCTTTGTGTACAGACTGTTTATGAGCTTTTCAAAATTGTTGATTAATTGAACTTCGTCCAAGAATATATAGTATTTCTCATCAATGCTCACTTTTTTTATAATTTCATCATATAATGTAGTCCAATCGGTAAAATCTAAATTTTCTCTTTCTTCAAAATTGAGAAATACAATATTATCAGATGAAATTCCGGCTGCTAATAATTCGTTTTTAAAGGCTTCGAGCAGTGTTGATTTTCCGGAACGACGAATACCGGTAATGACTTTTATTAAATTTTGGTCTTTAAGTTGCCTTAATTTGCTTAAATATACTTCTCTCCGAATCATACTTTTTTATGCAAAGATAATTCTTATTGACTAAAAAGCAAATTGTTTGAAGTTTTCGTCAATAAATATTTTTTTTGCTTGTGCATTCCGTAATAATATAATCCGTTCGTTATCCAATTCTTTAAAAACGTATTTATATCTTTTTAAAGAAACTTCTGTTTCACTTCTTCCGCTTCTGTAGCTTGTTGTTCCAAAAGGATGATATTCTTCGTAAGAAATTATTTCGGCGGTTTCGTCTAATTCTAAGCTTGCGCTTCCGAGATGGTTCGTTAACTGATAGCGAATTGTTGAATTAACAGAATTAACTGAATTACTGAATGTTTCAACTAAAGCTACTTTTTCTTTGTCGTCATTAATGTGCAAGGTTTCTGTTTCAGTATTTAAAACTCCGTTTACGGTTTTGGTGTAATATTCGTAATCGCCTAAATAAAAACGTGTTTCTATAACGTTGTTTTTCACTACAACTTTACGCACACGTTCTCCGTTTGCATCATAAACGTAATATGCTTTATTACCGCTTGTGTCAAGTGTTATTTCTTTTAAATTATCTATAAAATCCCATTTTAACTCTTGCAAATGAGGCATCTTGGTCATGTTGCCATGCAAATCATATAAATATGTTGGAGTTGTATTCTCAAAATCATGATTTATTAAGAAATTATTTACAGAAAAATCATATCGGTAATCACGAGTCCACACGCCTTCACTTTTCATTTCGAGAATGTTTCCAATTTCGTCGTAAGTGTATGTCTGTGTGTAGTTTCGCATGTTTTGTCCGTCTTCGGGGCGTAAAATGGTGTTTACAAAATCGTTGTTGCTAAGGTTTGCAAGCGTATTGTGCTCACGCCCCGTTGCTTTTAATAAACGATAAAGTGCATCGTATTCGTATAAACTTTTTGGCTCTATTACCGCTACGGAAAAATACAAATTTTCTTGCGCATTATCAACAATTTCTGTAATATTTCCTTCGGGGTCGTAAGTATAATTTATGTCCTGCAAAATGTCGTCTCCGTTGTTACACGTGCTCAACAGGCGTGCTAACCTAAAATTGTTTGGGTCGTATTCGTATTTTGTTTTGCTTCCGTTTCCGTAATATATGTCGGTGCGCTGTCCTATTGTAAAAGCACTGTCACAAAAATTTATCAACATTTTAGAACCTTGCAGGTTGTTCCTTGTTAAAGGCTTTGTCAAATCTCTTTTTGGAGTATGAGCTAATACCAATATGGACAGACCGAATTTGTTTTTTAAAGCTTTTAAATATTTCATTAGCGGTAATGCTTCTTTTGCTCTTTCCGTTTCAGAACTTAAATAAGTAATATTATCAATTATCAATACTTTTGTTCGATTATTTTCGAGAGCTTCATTTAAAGAATGATTCAAATAATCTTCAAAACTTTTAAATTCTTTGGGCATTTCCGCATCTGTATATATTTCGGCTCTACACAAATTATCATTAAATTTATAATGATTATTGTAGTTTTCGGAATATCTCGCTTCAAATTGTTTATCGGACAACTCAAAATCCAAATATAAAACCTCTTGCATTTCGGCTTCTATACGAAATCCCGGAACAGGCTTTCCTCTATATATACTGTCTGCTATTTGAACTGCAAGAATTGATTTACCAAGATTTGTATCTGCAAAAAGAATACAGAGTTCATTTTCAAACCAAAGCACGTCAAACAACATTTTAGGCACAGGCCTTGAGTTTGCAATTTCGAGCCATTTATTTGCAGGTCTAATCAAAAACACTCCCTTCCTGTCTTCTTTGTCATTAAAATAAATTTCATGACGATTACCTTCTTCATCCAGCTTCTTAATAAAATTTATGAATACTCTAAATATATAGGTTCTGTATCAATTTCATTAGATAAATGCCCGGGCAATTCATTTTCAATATTTTCATTTGGCAACAAAAATACTTCTTCTTTTAAAATTAAATGATCATTAAATTTTCTACAAGCTTGTATTTCGGAATAAAGTTCGATAGCATCAATATCTTTGAAATTATCGAAGTACTCATGGTCAAAAGTTAAGCGGAATCCCTTTGTAATTCTTAGGATATCATCTTCTTTTTTTTTCTTAAAATCCTCAATAATTTGAGGTAAAAATTCATAAATCATGTATGCACAAGGTTCCTTAAAATTATCAAAAGAATAATCCAACTTATTTTTGATTTCATATTTGAATTCATCAAAATATAATCCATTGTTAATCAATATTTCAGTAAGGCTTTTTTCTCTTCGAATTATATCTATCGAGAAAGCTTTTGCAGCCTTAAATTCAGTTTTATATATTGATTGGAATATATTGAATTCTTTTTCCAGTGCAGAGAATTTTTGAGCTTTTAATTCCTCGAAAAGTTTGTCGAAGTCATTTGTTTCCATTTACTTTAATTAAAAATAATTTTCAAAATTATTAATCAAATGATAAAAAAACAAAATTATTATATGCAAATCGTATGCAAATACAAATAAAAAAAGACTTACATAAATTAATATGTAAGTCTTTCATTTTCAATGTCGGGGTGGCAGGATTCGAACCTGCGACCCTCTGCTCCCAAAGCAGATACGCTAACCGGACTGCGCTACACCCCGAATAAAAACTTGTTTCGTTTTTCGTGTGGCAAAAGTAAATTAAATTTTTAAAAAAAGAAATTTATTTTCTCAAATAAATTTCTTTTTTTTATTCACAAAACGCATGTTTTTTCTAATCAGCGTTTTACTTTTTTATTTGATTGTCAAATTTCTTTAAAGCCAAAACTGAAAGATAATAACTTAGTGCAATTAATACCGGCCATGACAATAATGTAATTATTTCTGTTGTATACATCTTGTATAATTTTTAATATGAATGACTTTCCGATTCTAATTCTTCGGATGTTATTTTTTTCTTATCCATTGCTCTCCACGAAATAAAAATATATGCAAGAACAAACGGAACAAGCAGCGAAACATAGCTCATTGCTGTAAGTGTAAAATGGCTCGATGAACTATTTTCTATTGTTAATGAACTTTGCAAATCAAATGTTGAGGGGTAATACGATGTATTATTAAATCCGGCAATTAAAAAAAGTGCAAGAACTGTAAGAACAGTTCCGGTTCCTGTGTACCAAATTCCTTTATCGCTGTTTTTGATTATTGATATAAATAATCCGAACAATACACCAACAACTCCAATTAACAATATAACTGTAACCAAAGGCATTTCAAGCAAATTGTGTAAATATTTATTTGCTTCCATCACAACTTCTTTGGTTTCGGGATTTACGGCAAAACCGTCTAAAAATAAAAGTCGTATTAACCAGAATAAAAAGAAAGTTAAAAATAAAACAGTATTTACTTTCAAACATTTTTTAGTTCTTGTAATTATTTCTGCATTTTCAATATTATTTTGAAAATACAGAAGAGCCAAAACTCTTGATAAAAATAATACAGCCAAACCAAGAGCAATATTTTGAATAAATGCTAAATGAGATGTAGTCCAAATTGCTTCTAAACCGTGAAAAGGTGTTTCCCATGAAGAAATTATAGGCATTTTGTCACCGGTTAGTCTGAGTAAATTCATTTTATCAATAGAAAACTGCGAACCTGTGAAAAAAGTGGAAACTGCAGCACCTAAAAGAATTGTTCCCAAAAAACCGTTTAGATTAAGAAAAACTTCAAAAGTTTTTGCACCCAAAAAGTTATTATCTTTTTTCCTGTATTCATAAGAAACAGCTTGAAGAATAAATGCAAACAGTATTGCCATCCAAACCCAATATGCACCTCCAAAACTGGTTGAGTAAAATAATGGGAAAGACGCAAAGAAAGCACCTCCGAAAGTTACTAAAGTTGTAAAGGTAAATTCCCATTTTCTGCCAAGTGAATTAACAATAATTGTTCTTTCCGAATCGGTTTTACCCAAAGAGTAAATAAGAGTTTGTCCGCCTTGGACAAACAACAAGAACACGAGTAATGCACCAAGTAATGATACAATAATCCACCAATATTCTTGTAAAGTTAGAAGAGATAAATTTTCAAACATTATATGGTTCCTCCGTCATTTTTAGGTTCAACATTTTCTTCCTCAACAACATTTTTCTTTATTTGAGAAAGCATTATTTTAATTTCGGCAATAAGTAAAGCTGTAAACACAGCAAAAAATAAGAAGAATGTTATCATAACATTGCTTTTATCTATTTGAGAAACTGCGGCAATATTTGGCATTAAATCCTGGATAACCCATGGTTGACGGCCAACTTCGGCAACAACCCAACCTGCTTCGGAAGCAATATAAACTAAAGGTACAGTCCAAATACCAACCCAAAGGAGCCATTTTTTATTTTGTAAATTATTTTTAATACTGTAATATAAAGTAAGAAGAAAAAGAATTAAAAATAATACTCCAAGCATTACCATTATATGAAATGAATAAAAACTCATTTTAATATTCGGAACCAATAAATGTTCATCTTGTCCAAAATAATATCCGTATCCGAAATTTTCAAAATTATCTTCAAATATTTTTAGGGAACTTGCAGCTAAGTCTTCATTACCGTCTTTTTTAGCATTTTTATATGCCGCTAAAGCATCAATTGAAAGTTTTCCTTTTTCTATTCTTTCTTTGTATGAAGGAATTTTTTGTGATTCGTTTCCTTCCATTAAATCTTTAACTCCGGGAACAAAAGCATCTGCTTTTCCAAAAGCAAGTATAGAAAGTGCACTTGGAATTTTAATTGCGAATTTAACATTATCAATTTTTTTGTCTTGTTCATTTTCTCCAACAAAACCAAATGCTATTAAAGGTGCATTGGTTTGTCCTTCATAAAGACCTTCCATTGCAGCTAATTTCATTGGTTGATATTTTGCTACAACTTTTGCGGAACCGTCTCCGGAAAAAATTGTTACTAATATTGAAATAAGCCCAAAAACCGAAGCAATTATGATACTTCTTTTTGCCATTAAAACATTTCGACTTTTTAAAAGATACCAAGCACTTATTCCGATTACGAATACTGCGGCAAGAACATAAGATGAAGTAATTGTGTGAATAAACTTGTTTATGGCTGCAGGATTAAAAAGAACATCCCAAAAACTGTTCATTTCATTTCTTACTGTATCAGGGTTAAATGCCATTCCTATAGGATTTTGCATCCAACCGTTTGCAACTAAAATCCATAATGCAGATAAGTTTGAACCAATTGCAACCAACCATGTTGAAAGTAAGTGCATTTTTTTGCTTACTTTTTCCCAACCAAAAAACATAATTGCAATAAATGTTGATTCCATAAAGAAAGCCATAATGCCTTCAATTGCTAAAGGAGCACCAAAAATATCTCCAACAAACCAAGAATAATTCGACCAGTTAGTTCCAAATTCAAATTCCAGAATAATTCCTGTTGAAACTCCGATAGCGAAGTTTATTCCGAAAATTGTCATCCAAAATTTGGTTGTTTTTTTCCATTCCGGGTTTCCTGTTCGCAAATAAATAGACTCCATTAGTGCAATAATGAAAGCCAAGCCTAATGTTAAAGGCACAAAAATCCAGTGATACATGGCTGTTAACGCAAATTGCGCTCTCGACCAATCCACTAATCCCCAATCGATGTGTTCCATAGTTTTACTTTTTAATTTTTGTTAATTCTCTATATATGTATTCACTTTTATCTTTGTCGTTATCAAATTTCGAACTTAAAAAATCTTGAAAAAAGAAAATCTTTAAAACTGCAAACATAATTATCAATTTAATGATAATTATTAACCACAATTTTTTTCCTTGAACGGATAAGTTTTTAAATCCGCTGTAATAAAAATTATAAATTCTTTTTAGTAACATGTATGCAAGTTATATTTAATTAGTCAAACAAAAAACACCTAAAAAGATGTTTTATAACAAGTCTATATTTTGTATTCAAATGTATTTCAGTAAAATACAAAACTTAGATTTTGGATTAAAAAAAAAGGGAACATCAATTTGAAGATATAAACATCTCAATTTACTTTTTGTAAAATTAAAAATAATATTTTAATATGAAGAAAAAAAAGCTTCAATAATTGACAAAAAAAAGGCTGAACTTGAATATTCAGCCTAAATAAAATTTATTTAAAAATGTTTAAATATTTTTTTTCATTAAATAAAAATCTATTCTTTCATTTTCTTTATCAGCAATTCTTTCGTCCATTTCAATAAGAGTTTTTGGCGGCGGAATAATTACTTTTTGTCCTTTAACCCAATCAAGAGGCATTGCAACTTTATATTTATCTGCCGTTTGTAATGCTTCAAGAACTCTCAAAATTTCGTTCATGTTTCGTCCTACATTTAAAGGATAATACATTATAAGTCTGATTTTTTTGGAAGTATCTATAAAAAATACGGCTCTAACAGCAGCTGTTTCGCTTTCGTTTGGTTGCAACATTCCGTATAGTTTCGACACTTTCATGTCTATATCAGCAATAATAGGAAAATTGAAATAAACTCCGGTTTTTTCTCTAACATTATTTACCCAAGCCAAATGCGAGTGAATACTGTCAATACTTAAACCAATAAGTTCTGAATTTAAAGCGTCAAATTCTCCCTTTCTTAGTGCAAAACCGCTCATTTCTGTTGTACACACGGGTGTAAAATCTGCCGGATGCGAGAACATAACAATCCATTTGTCTTTTGCAAAATCGGAAAATTTCACTTTTCCCATTGTTGTAACTGCTTCAAAATCCGGAGCCATATCGCCTATTCTCGGCATTTGGCTAATTGTTTCATTAATGATGTTTTCCATAATTTAATTATTTTATATTAATATTTTTGTTTATTTATAATTGTTTATATTTTGTTATTTATTATTTGTTTTTCTTGTTGCAAATATATGACAGCTTTTTTAATAAATCAAACTGAAAATTTCTATCTTTGCAATAGATTTTATCTATAACACAATATAAACAATGAATTTACAACAACTTGAATACATAATTGCTGTTGATAATTTAAAACATTTTGGTAAAGCTTCGGAAAAATGTTTTGTAACTCAACCAACTTTAAGTGCAATGATTCAGAAACTTGAAGACGAATTAAATTTAAAAATATTCGATCGCTCAACACACCCTACAACTACAACAGATTGCGGTAAAGAAATTATTGAACATGCGAAAAAGATAATCAAAGAAACCGAATTGTTAAGAGAAAAAGCAAAAGAAGTTAAAGGAATTATTTCAGGAACTCTAAAATTGGGAATAATTCCAACAATTTCGCCTTATTTACTGCCAATTTTATTAAAAGATTTTTCGATAAAGTATCCCGAATTCAGATTACATATTTTCGAAATGCACACCGATACAATTATTCAAAAACTTTACGACGGAGAACTTGACGCAGGAATTTTGGCAACACCAATACAAGAGAAAGATATTACGACGGATTTTTTGTATTATGAACCTTTAAAAGTTTATGTTTCTCAGACAGAAAGCACATTAATAAGTCAATATATTTTACCAAAAGACATTGACCCAAACAGAACTTGGATGCTGGAAGAAGGAAATTGTTTGACAAATCAATTTATTAATTTTTGTGATATAAAACATAATAAAAACGAAAATAATAATATTCAGTTTGAAATAGGAAATATGCAAACTCTTTTACAAATGGTTGATATCAACAACGGTATAACGATTTTGCCGGAATTAGCTGTTAGACAACTTGATGAAACAAGAAAAAAGCAAATAAGAAATTTTATTTCTCCGACTCCTGTTAGAGAAATAAGCCTTATTTACTATAAGAAGTTTTCAAAACAAAGATTAAATAATATAATAAAAAAAGAAATAAGCGAGAAAACTAAAGAATTTCTTCCTATAACTTTAGAAAAAGACATGGAAATTGTATCAATTTATTGAAAAAGAATACAAAATTTTTTACTTTATCAAACAAAATTATACAACAGCTATAAAAACGAGCTATATCATGTAATATTTTTCATTAAACCAAAATCGTAATTTAGTTTTGCGTCAAATTTAATATTGAAATATCAATACATTTTAAAACGACTAACTAACAAACGATTTTAAATTATGAAACAATTATCACAAATTTCAATTTTTTTTATTTTGTTGACATTTATGTCATGCAAACCAAAAGACCCTTCAAACCTTGTTGGTGAAGATCATGTTAAATGGACTTTTTCTCTTGAACAAACACTCGGAAAAGAGATTGTTGAAACGGCAGTTCCTGCTTTCGACGAAAATAACAAAGGATACTTTATTGTTGAAACAGAAAACGGAAATTTGCACGACCTTTGGGTTTTAGCTATTCGACCAGACAGTTCATTGCATTGGAAAGTAAAGGTTTCCGACTCCGACGACCCTTCAAACTATAATTACATTTCGTATTCCGACGGAAAAATTTTGGTAAACATGACAAATAAACTTATTCGCCTTGATACTTTATCCGGAAACCAAATTTGGTCTAAAAATATTTTTCGAGAATATTGGGTAAATACACTTTCGGTTTCCGATGGTAAAGTTTTTTATATTGAATCAACTTCACCCGACAAATTGGTTGGTTTAAATCTTGATAACGGAAGCGAAATATGTAATATTGAGTTAAAATACGGAACTTCAAATGATGTTCGAGGACAAAACACAGTTATAAAAAATGGAAAACTATATGTAACAACCAATGATATTGACAATACAAATACATGGGAAACTAAAGTTTTAATTTATGATATAAACACAATAAATTCAAGTTCATTACCCGATTCAAAATATGATTTACCCGAAGATTATTTCCACAAAAACGATCCTGCAATTTCATCTGCTGGAAATTTGCTTTTCTTTATGAAAGACGATTACAACTCGCCTTACACTAAATATTTAGTATCTGTATCAACATCCGGAACCGAAAATTGGAAAAAAGAAGTGCCCGATGAAGCTTCAAATATTTATATTGATAATTTAGATAACGTATATTGTGTAACAAATTCAATTTCACTTATAAAATTTAACAGTTCCGGAACAAAACAATATCAAACAGATTATCCTTACACAACAAATTTCAACTTACAATTACTCAACAACAATACATTTTACGGAAATACAGGTAATGCCGAAACCGGTGAAGATCTTAATATTTTCACTGTTTTTAGTTTGAGTAACGGTAACGAAGTTTCAAATTTCGGCACAGAATTTCCTTATTTGCTGATAGAAGGAATTGGTTTTGATATTGAAGAAGCAAATCAAAAACTTATCGAAGAAAATACAAATTTTGCTCAAAGCCTTGTAAAAACGGTTGACATAGAAGGAAATATTATTAGTATTTCAAAAAATAAAATTTATTGTGTTGAAGATTTAGATATAAAACTTCAAACAAATTCATGGTCTAAAGACTACGGAGATATTGGAAATACAAATTCAAGATAAAGTTAGAGTTCTAAAAATTGCTTTTTCTTCGTTGAACTTCGATTTTTAAAATCCTCATTTACAACAGTAAACTCCGGTTTTAAAAACCTTGTCCGCCTCGAAAAATCTAATTCTTAGAAGCCCCCTAAAGTCAATTACAAAAAAAAGGTTGCCAAAAAACGGCAACCTTTTTCAAACTAAAAATATAATAATTGGTTAATTGACAACAAATTTTGAAGTAATAACTTTTCCTTCATTGTTTATTTTGATAAAATAAATTCCTTTGTTAGCACTTCCAATATTAATTTCTTTTTCCTTAACATTCTTAACAATAGTTTTGTAAACTTCTTTTCCTGTTACATCAACAACAGAAATAAATGCGCTGCCTACAACCTTTTCAAAAGAAACAGTAAAAGTTCCTTTATTCGGATTCGGGAAAATATTAATATCCGAATTTGAAACTTCTTTAATTCCTGAACCTTCAAGATTCATAAGAATATTAAAGCTTAAATCTGCATCTAATACATTTGAACTTCCAATTTCGGAATAATAGCCGGTTGCATTTACCGACCAGTAGTATAAACCTTTAGCAATTTGCGAAAAAGTTGCAACTCCTGATGCGTCTGTTGTTCCTTGCACACCGTTAAAAGTAACATTAGCTCCTTCAATCGGAGTAGTTCCGTCTATTTGGTATACGTTAGCTGTTACTGTATTTGTAGCAGGATAAATTGAAACGGAAACATCTTGAGAAGCTCCATTTACCGTAACAAATCCTTCAACAGTTCCAAAATTGGTATAAGAAACAATATAACTGTATTCTCCGTCATGAAGCGGAAGGCTGTATATACCGGAAGCATCGGTTAAATAATCATTTCCGTCAATTGTTAAAGTAGCTCCTTGTATAGGGCTTGACAAATTTCCGTCTGAAACAGTAAAATTAACATTATAAGTCGGTAAAACGTCCAAAAGATTGTCTACATTTACGTCAGAAGCAGTAATTGTAAATGATAAATTTGTTTTGGCTACATAACCGTCGGCAGAAACAGAATAATTATAAGTTCCTATCGGTAAAACTTTAATAACATTTCCTGAAGCATCAGTAATTAAATTTTCTCCGTTTAAAGTTATCATGGCACCTGATAAATTATTTAAACTTCCAGTTTCTTTTACATTAAAATTAGCAGTATAAGTTGCTAATGGAACAAGAGTTTCATCTTTAGAAGTAATACCGGAAACAGTAACAGACGAAGATTTATCTTCATAACCGAAAGCAGAAACTGTATAAGAGAAAGTTCCGTTTTCTAATTTAACAACAGCATTTCCGGACGCATCAGTTAAAAGAGTGTTTCCGTTTACCTCAATTTTTGCACCTTGAATAGGATTAGAAGTTGAGTTATCTTTTATATTGAATGTTACATCATTTGTAGTAATAGTTTTTGTTCCCACAACTTCAAGATTATCAATATTCCAACCGCAA
>DZBS01000166.1 GCA_022729995.1 Draconibacterium orientale
AACGCGGCGGAGTTCTCGGAGCAATGGAAACAATGTATCAGCGAAGTAAAATTCAAGAAGAATCATTGTATTACGAAAACTTGAAACATTCCGGAGAATTACCGATAATGGGAGTGAACACATTTTTATCGTCAAAAGGCTCGCCAACTGTAACTCCGGGAGAAGTTATTCGTGCTACGGAACAAGAAAAAGAATATCAAATATTTATGCTTGAGCAATTACATAAAACACGTGAAGACAGTGCAGAAGAAGCATTAGAAAATTTGAAAGAAAGCGCAACTAAAAACAGAAATATTTTTAATCAATTAATGGAAACTGCAAAATTCTGCTCAATCGGACAAATTACCGGTGCACTTTTCAGCGTTGGCGGTCAATATAGAAGGAATATGTAAGGAGTTATCCGTCAGACCGCTCAAAGAGGTTAGGCGGATAACTAAACCGGTAAATGACTTTGTTGGCCCTCAAAAACGCAGGAGCCGTAAATTGTTAAAAACAAAAATAGCTTAAAAAAATAATATTAAAATGTTTTATGATATAGATATAAAGAAATATATAGAAAAAAATACAACTAATAATTCTTTGCAAAGAGGAATTTCATTATTTGATGACGGAGCTGTACTTGAAATTGATTTTACAAATAATAATAGTGTAATAGCAAAAGTAAAAGGTTCGCAGATATATAAAGTAGGAGTTTCTGCTTCACAAAGTAACAAAATTATTTCGAGTTGTAATTGTCCATATAGTTATGAGGGGTTGTGCAAACATGAAGTGGCCGTGTTATTTGAAATAGAAAAGTATATTAATCTCGGAAAAAATCCTAAAATAAATCCCGAAAATTCAAATCAGTTAGTTATTTCAAAAGCAAGACGCAATTCGTCGGAGCCTGTAGAAATACTGGGCTATAAAAATCTGAGTTTAAATGCTGTTAAACAAATTTTATTCAAATCAAATAATAATTATTATTCATATGATGTAAAATTGAAAAATGTATCATCGGATTTTGCAGAAATTCAAATAAAAAGTTGGCAAAATAAAAATATTATTCAATTTAATTTCCTTGAAAATAAATTATATTCTAAATGTGATTGTAATTCCCTGGTGAACGGTTTATGTGTTCACCAAATAATAACTCTTTATGAAATTGTAAAAGAGTTTGACAATAATTTCTTCGATATTATAAAAGATGAGAATGTTCGGAAAATAATTGAGAAGGCTGCAGAATTCTACGGATTACCTGCCCAAATGGATACTAAATCGGTTTTTAAAGTTATTTTTCAGAATAAAAAATTAATTGCCGAACCAATTGGAGAAGCAATAGGGCTTATTCCTGTTAACGAGAAATTCGTTACACATAAAAATATTATTAATTCTGTAACTCAGGAGTTTAACCGACTCTCTTTTTCTTCTCAAAATAGAGATTTTGAATTGGGATTTGTATTTTATATTCAAGAGTTCGATTCAAATAAAAAAACTAATTATAGAAACCATTATAAAACCTACAATAATATCGAATTTCTGTTAATATCAGGAAAACTAAACAAAACTAATACAAAATTAATTAATCCGATAAGAAAATTCAGCGATTATGATGCTCATAATATTCAATTATCGTCCTCCGATGAAGAATTATTAAAATTGAGTGAGTTTACAAGCGAGTCGTTTATAAGTAATTATATCAATTCACATGATTTAGTTGATTCTGAATATGAAAATGCTGTTGAAAAACTTATTGCTAAGCATTACGAAACAATAATGCCGAAAATAAAGAAACTTTTAATTTCAAAACCATTTATTTACCGGACATTTTCAGATAATTTTTCGGGTTATGAATTACATGAGATAAAAATATCCCCAAACACGGTAGAGCCGTCTTTTCGTATTACAGAAAACGATTTATTTTATTCTTTTGAGCTTATCCTAACTCTCGGAAATACGGTTTTGACCGTTTATGATAAGAACTTGTTTTTTTACAATCCGTTTATTTTAGAATATTTTTCAGAATTTTATTTTATCGGTAATTTGCAAGATAACTTTATTATTGCTGAAAGTTTTAAGCAAAAAACTCCCATTAAAATTGTTAAAAATAACTTCCTTGTTCTTTTTGAAAATTATATTAAACCTGTCTCAAAAAAATATAAAATTAATTTTGAACTAAATTCAATTCCGATAGTTGACAAAATAATTGAAAAAATGAAAAAACAATTATATATAACAGAATTAGGTAAATTTATTTTGTTTAAACCTTTTGTTTTATATGATGATATAATACAAGCAAATATTCTTGAGCATGGCACTATATTAGAATATAAGAATAATTCAATTGTTGAATCGCATAGAAATTTTGAGTTTGAAAAAGAATATTATGATTTTGTAAAAAAACTTCATTCCGAATTTAAAAATCAGTTTAATGATAACTTTTTTCATATCAAGTATTCCGATTTCATGAGAAATCAGTGGTTTTTAAATGCGTTTGAAAGTTTAAAAAATGAAGGAGTAGAAGTTTTTGGGCTTAATGAAATGAAAAACTTTAATTATTCAATTCATATAGCAAAAGTCAGTGTAAATATTTCGTCGGGACAAGATTGGTTTGATGTTAATATTGAAGTAATTTTCGGCGATGAGCATATTTCCCTTAAAGATATAAAAAAAGCTGTTCTTAAAAATGAAAAGTTTATAAAATTAACCGACGGAACATTAGGTATATTGCCTGAGGAATGGCTCGCAAAATTCGAAAGATATTTACGTCAGGGGAAAATCGTAAATGATGAGTTGAAGATTTCAAAGCTTCGTTTCAGCATAATCGACGAACTATTTGATAAAAGAGATTATTTAGAGATTTTTCAAGAAATTGCAGAGAAACAAAACCTTTTAAAATCGTTTTCGGAAATAAAAAACATTAAAATTCCACAAAAACTTAATGCTGAACTTCGCGATTATCAAAAAGCAGGATATAATTGGTTGAATTTTTTAGATGAATTTGGTTGGGGAGGTATTTTAGCCGATGATATGGGACTTGGCAAAACCATACAAATTCTAACATTTCTGTTAAAAAAAGTTCAGACAACACAGAAAGCGAGTCTTGTCGTATTGCCAACAACATTGCTGTTTAATTGGGAGGCCGAAATAGCAAAATTTGCACCTTCGCTTAAAACTTTTTTTTATTATGGAGGCAATAGATTGAAAGAAATAAGCGATTTTAAATCTTACGACCTAATAATTACCACCTACGGAACTATGACTCGCGACATTGAAATATTACAAAAATATAAATTTAATTATGTTATTTTAGACGAATCGCAAGCAATAAAAAATCCGAGTTCGCAACGTTTTAAAGCAGCAACTCTTTTAAAAGCTGATAATCGTTTAGCCCTTACAGGAACTCCTATTGAGAATAATACTTTTGATTTATTTGCTCAAATGGAATTTTTGAATCCGGGTTTTTTAGGCACTCAAAAACAGTTCAAAGAAAATTATTCCGATGCTATTGATAAAGAACAAAATCCGGTAATTGCATCTGAACTGCAACATTTGATAAATCCTTTTATTTTACGCAGGTCAAAAGAACAAGTCGCTACAGAATTACCTCCTAAGATTGAAGATGTTATTTATTGCAAAATGGAGAAAGAGCAACGCAAAGTTTATGATGCTTTCCGAAATAAATATCGAAATATGTTGCTCAATAAAATTGATGATGAAGGATTGGGTAAATCCAAAATTTATGTTTTAGAAGGATTAATGAAACTACGCCAAATTTGTGATTCTCCCGAAATATTGTCTGACGATGAAAATTACGGAAAAGAATCGGTGAAAATACATGAACTTATAAGACATATCAAGCAGAAAACAGGAAAACATAAAATGTTGGTTTTTTCGCAATTCGTTAAAATGTTATCGGTAATAAAACGAGAATTAGCATCAGAAAATATTGTTTATGAATATCTTGACGGAAAAAGCAGTAATAAGGCAAGACAGGAAAGTGTAGAACATTTTCAGAGTGATGAAAATTGCAGAGTATTTTTAATAAGTCTTAAAGCCGGCGGTACAGGACTTAATCTTACTGCTGCAGATTATGTTTATGTTGTTGACCCGTGGTGGAATCCTGCTGTTGAAAATCAGGCAATTGACAGATGTTACAGAATAGGACAAGATAAAAAAGTTATTGCCTACAGAATGATATGTGAAAATACTATAGAGGAAAAAATAATGAAATATCAAGCCAAAAAACATAAAATTGCAAGCGATATTATTTCAACAGATGAAAATTTCATAAAGCAACTTAATAAATCAGATATAGAAGATTTGTTTTCATAAAATAGTAATTATTTTGTTAACAAAAAGAAAAATGTGATTCTAAACAGACTGCTGTTGAAAAGCGAAAAAAAGCTATTTTACTGATTTTCTTAATATTCAACTTTAATAATTCATTTCAAATATATAGATTTGAAAAAAAAAGAAAACATATTCGGATTAGAAAAGAATGTTTTTTTCATTGGCTTAACAAGTTTTTTTACTGATGTTTCGGTAAAAATGGTTTACAGCGTTATGCCGCTTTTCTTATTATCAATCGGAGCCTCAAAAACCGCAATTTCTCTTATCGAAGGAATTGCCGAAAGCACAGCTTCAATTTTAAAAGCTTTCTCCGGATATTGGAGCGATAAATTGGGAAAGAACAAACCGTTTATGATTATCGGATACGGAATTACGGCAATTGTTACGCCGTTTTACGCTATTGTAAAATTTCCTGTTCAAGTATTATTTTTTCGATTTTTTGAAAGAATCGGAAAAGGTTTAAGAACCGCTCCTCGCGACAGTCTTATTGCAAGTTCTGTTAAAAACAATGATGCAGGCAAGAATTTCGGATTTCATAAAGCAATGGATAACAGCGGAGCAATTGTCGGACCGCTTGCAGCTTTTGCACTTTTATATTTCTTTCCTTTGAATTATCAGAATATATTTTTGTTAGCCACAATTCCCGCAATTCTTGGTGTTTTATCAATAATTTTTTTTATTAAAGAAGCAAAATCTGTAAAAAACGAAGGAAAATTAAAATTTACATTGAAACAATTGCCCAAAAAGTTTTATTTTTTTCTTATTATCATTTTTCTTTTTACACTCGGTAATTCGTCAGATGCATTATTGCTTGTTAAAACATCGGAAACCGGAATCGACAAAGCTTATATTCCTTTTGTGTATATGATTTTCAATACAGTTTCCGTAATTTTTGCCATTCCCGTAGGAAAATTATCCGATAAAATAGGCCGAGAAAAACTTATTATTTTAGGATTTATTATCTATTCAGTTGTTTATTATTTATTCGGAAAATATTGCGACATTAATATTTTTGTCTTTCTATTTATTTTATATGGTTTATACAGCGCATTGGTTGATACAAATCAAAAAGCTATGGTTTCCGATTTGGTAAGTAAAGATTTAAAAGGAACAGGTTTCGGAATTTATCATTCTGTATTGGGAATAACTTTATTACCGGCGAGTTTAATAGCCGGTTTATTGTATGATAAAGTAAATTC
>DZBS01000167.1 GCA_022729995.1 Draconibacterium orientale
TCTTCTATAAGGTCTAAATCTTCTCCTGTATATTCTGCTTTTAAATCGCCTATAAATTTATTGGCTTCAAAATCTACAGAATAATGTTTTACCGCCACATCATCAAATGTCTGTTTAATACAACCCATTGTTGATAAAAGTGTAGCAAGTAAAATGAAAATACTCGTGTTGAATTTTAAATTTTTCATGTATTTATATTTTAAATTTTCAAAGGTCACATAGGAACATCCTGAATATTCATTTTGTTTTATTTCAAGAGCTTCAAAAGGATGTTTCATTTTTTTATTATTTAATAGCACGTAATTAATTAAAATTTAACAAAACGCACTGTTGTTTAATATTTTTCTATTTATAACTGATATTACTTTGCACAACGTTCGCCTTCCATATCAACATCAGATAAACTTCTGATATAAAGTTGAAGATCCGAATTATATTTGCTGTAAACAGCAATTATAGAACCATTTCCTTTAGACACTTTTGTATCTGCAAAAGTTGCATATTCGGAGTTCCTAAGAATAACATTTCCGACTGTGCAGTTTTCAATTATTCTGTTTGGTGCATCATAATATCCGTCGGGTTCATAATAATATGTTTTGCTTGTGTCGGCAACTGAAAATTCAACATTTTCTAATTTTACAAGCGTATTTATTAAATCATCATCTACTCCTAATTCATTTATAGCAACTAAATTTGGTACGATTGGCAAGCCTCCGTCGCATTTATAAATAAATTCTGCCATTGCTGTTGAAGGAATACTTTCTAAAACTTCATTTGACAAGAAATTTAATTGCAAAGAATTTTTATAGTTTTGCAAAACAAGTCCTTTGCAAGTAATATAAATTAATTGTCCTTGCGTATAATCGGCATATAAATCATAAGCGTCAATAGGAATTATAATTCCGCCGGTGCTGTCTTGAATTGTAATTGTTTTATAGAAATTTCCTTCGGTGTCGTCAGAAATAACTGTTCCTTTTATTACAAAATTTTCAGTTATCAAAGCAGTATCAGCAGAAGATAAATTATATAAATCCTTAAATTCCTTAATAGTTTTCATTGTATATTCCGGATTTGTTTCAAAATCCACCGAATAGTGAATTTCTGTCGGAGCATCAAAAGGAGTTTTTACACAACTCACTTGTAATAAAGCAAAAACTATAAATAAGGAAAATAATATGAGAGTTATTTTTTTCATTTTATTATATTTATATTAATTATTATAAATTTTAATATCTGAAACTAACATTTAAAAAATAGTTAATTCCGTAACCGTAATAATATTTGTCTCCGTATTTTTCTACATTATGTAAAACGGTATCATCATATCTCAATTGTTCGTAACCGCCTGTTATCAAGGTTGTATTATTAAGCAAATTTGAAACATTTAAACTTGCTGCAATATAATATTTACGCTGAATTCTCCACGATTTTCCCATAAATACATCAACTGTATATCCGGCAGGTAATTTTTGTTCCGAAATAATTTGACTATATAAATCGCTGTTAGCATCAACTCCTTCAACAGCGCTTGATGTTCTTCTGACAGGGTTAAAAGATAAAAATGCGTCTTGAATATAATTGAAATTAGCACCAATGAACCAATATTTTGGAGCATTATATTTTAATCCGGCTGAAAAAGCTGTTTGCGGAGTTCCTGTTTCCAAGAAACCTTTCACAAATACAGTGTCGTTAAGTGCCATAATTTGTGAGCTGTTGTCGACCGAAATTGTTACCAAAGGACGCGAATCCCAATAATAATTTCCTAAACTACCGGCAGCAGTAAAAGTTAAAGTATTTGTAATATTTGCTTCAATTCCAAATTCAATACCTTGATGAATTTTATTAATACCCGACATTGCGTAATTTACGAATGTTTTGTATCCGTCATGATAAAAACTCATAACAGATGATTGGTCTTGAAATTTTGTATAGAAAGCGTCAAGAGAAATTTTAACTTTTGAACCTCTAAGTGCATATCCGATATCTCCGGAATAAATAGTTTCGCTTTTTAAGTTGTCGATTAACTGATCTCTTGTTCTGGGTGAAATATAAGCATTGTCAAAATTTGGAGCTTTTGTAAGATAAGCAGCATGTCCGATAATATAATGTTTTCCTGAAAGTTTATACACTAAACTGCCTTTTGTTCCGTAATCGGTAAAATCAACTGTTTGCGAGTCGCCAAGAGAATTGTCCGGAAATTTACCGTTTTGCATATTTCCTGTTCTCCAAAACATAGTGTAAGCACCTGTTCCGGAAACGGAGAAATCAATTCTGCTGTAATTAAATTTTGCTTGAGCCCAAACTTCACCGTATCTTATATTTGCGTCATAATCATATCCGTATTTGTCACCTTCTCTAACAACTCTGTTCGGGTATCTGATATCGTTGTATGAAACAGCAGTATCGCCCAAACCGGATAAATCTCTTTCGGCATATTTATCATTATCAAGAATAAATTCACCTCCGAGTAAATCAGCAACTTCGGCATAATGTCCCATTGTAAAATGTCTGAACATAACGCCGGCGCTAATTTTTATATGATCATTTATTTCGGTATTTATAAATGAGTTTCCTGTAAATTGTAACTCGTCGCTTACTCTGTTTCCGATAATGTAAATAGATTCTATTCCGCTGACAGTGTTTCCTGTTGTTCCATTGTCATAAACATTAGTTTCTGTTTTATATTGCAAGTAATTAGCTTGATACATTGCGTCCCAATCAACTTGTCTTTCACCGTTTTCAAATTCGGCAGTTCTAATTGCAATATCAAGAGGATTTGTCATATATGACGGTAAATATCTGTAATAATCAGGTCTCGGATCATCTGCACCGCCAAACCAATCGAGCGATGAAGAAGAATATTTACCGAATGATGAAGACAAAGAAGTTTGAAGCCAAGTTTTATTATTAATTTGCAAATAATCGGTTAAAATAATCATGGGTTTGTGAGTATCCACAACTCTTGAATTTCTCTTTTCACCGTCTTGCCAACCCCAATACGGATTGTAATAATTATTTCCTATTAAATCATAAACTTCTTGAGTTGAAGAACCTTGCGAACCTCTTTTTGTGGGAGTTCCGAAAGCTGTTAAATTCAAACTGTGTTTATCGCTGAATTTTTTTTCCAAAGCCATAAAATATCCCCAAGAATCGTAAAAAGTTCCTTCAACGTTTCCTTCTTCAGCCCAACGTCTTGAACCAACAAGTGTAAAAGCAAGTCCGTTGTCTTTTAATCCTGTTGAATAAGAAAACATTGCTCTGTTTCTGTAACTTCTGTTTGCAGAAGAATAAGTAACTTTTACTCCGGGACGATATTCAGAAGCTCTTGTGCTGATATCCTCGGTTCCTCCGATATTTCCAAAAGCAAAATCACTTTCTTCAAGTCCTCTGTATGAAGCTCTATTCCAGAATGCATCATTTAATCCGCCCCATTGCGACCAATTTGTTCTGTCTGTTTCCAAATCCTGAACAGGAATTGAATTTATGTGAACAGATGAATAATCAGCTTCATAACCTCTAACTTTAAATCTAAGAGGTCCTAAATTATATGCAGCAACCGACATAAACACGTCTCTTGAGCCGTGAAGAAGTCCGGAAACATTGTCGCCGCTAATACTACCTTCGTCACTCATTTCGTTTTCACCTATTTCAATAACTGCTACTTCAGTAGTTTGTTTTAATACAACATTTCCGACATTTGAATTTTCTGTTGCTTTAACGGTTATTTCGGCAATTTCAAAACTTGGTAAAACAAATTTCAAAACATAATTGCCTGAAGGAATGTCTTGAAAAGTAAAATTTCCCTCTAAATCCGAAATAGTAGTGTATTGTGTTCCCACAATGCTAACACTAACATCTGAATAAAAAACGCTTCCGTCATTATTCGAAACTTTACCTGTAATTGATACATTTTGAGCATTTAAGCTAAAATGTCCGATGACAAATAAAATCAAAATCAGTAAAATCTTTCTCATTTGTTAATTATTAAATGTAAATAATTTGAATAAAAAATATTAAAATTTAATTATTCGTTATATTGTTTTTTTCTTCAGAGGTTAGCTGAACTTTTTTTTATAATGTAAAACATATAAATATTAAATATTTTATGTTTCTATTACAAAATTTTTATTATACTTTTGAAAACTTTTTTCTAAAAAAATTTGGCGAAAAAAGTCTTCAAAAATAAATAATATTGTTTTATAAACCAATAATAAAAATTATGTCGTATAACAACTTAACAAGTAAGTTTTTTAGCAAAATTATGTTAGTATCGTTATTAATTGTTTTTTCTCTAAAATCCTATTCGCAAAAGCAATACAAAGCAGTTTCCATTGCTTTTTACAATCTCGAAAATCTTTTCGACACAATTGTTCAGCCAAATGATATGGATTTTACTCCCAACGGAATTAATAAATGGAATACCGACAAATATTACAAAAAGCTTAACAATATGGCCGATGCAATTTCAAAAATCGGTGCAGACAAAGTTCCGGGCGGTCCGTATATTATAGGAGTTTCAGAAATAGAAAACAAAAGCGTGTTGGAAGATTTAATAAATATGCCTCAACTAAAAGAATCGAAATATAAAATAGTTCATTACGATTCTCCGGGAAGAAGAGGTGTTGACGTTGCTTTGCTTTATCGTGAAGATTTTTTTAAAGTTACGAGCACAAGAAGCGATAAATTCTTTATTCCGGAACAACCAAATTTTACATCAAGAGATAATTTAATTGTTACAGGTCTTTTGGACGGCGAAGAAATGAGTTTTATTGTAGGTCATTGGCCGTCGAGAAGCGGAGGAGAAAAAAGGAGCTTGCCCGGACGAATTCAAGCAGGTAAAATGACAAGAAACGAAGTTGATTCTATTTTTAAAATTAACCCAAACGCCAAAGTTTTTGTTATGGGCGATTTAAACGATAACCCCGATAATGTTAGTATTTACGAATATTTGGGAGCAAAAGGTGACAAAGAAAATTTGAAAGAAGGAGAATTATATAATCCTTATTACGAAAAATATAAAAAAGGAATAGGCACAACCGCTTACCGAGATTCATGGAGTATTTTTGATAATATAATAATTTCACAAGGAGTTGTAGGCGAAGATAAAAGCACCTATAAATTTTGGAAAGCAATGATATTTAACGAAAATTTTTTGAAACAAAAATCGGGTAAATATGAAGGATATCCTATGAGAACATATTCGGGAAACACATTTTTAAACGGATACAGCGACCATTTTCCGGTTTATATTTATTTGGTAAAAGAAATATAATAAAATAAAGCAATTATATTGCAACATTAAAGAGAAACTGTCCGTAAAACAAACGGGCAGTTTTTTTGCCATATTACAAAATACTTTTAAGTATAATAATCAGACAGGTTATTTTACACATTATAACATAAATTCTAAACACATGAAAAAAATCTTAATTTCGTTTATGCTGTTTATCACGGCTACAAATATTTTTGCACAAATTCCTGCGGGTTATTATGATGCTGCAACCGGAACCGG
>DZBS01000168.1 GCA_022729995.1 Draconibacterium orientale
AAATTTTTGTTTAGACACAAAGTTAAAACGATTAAAATCAACAATAATCTATGTTTAGTTATTTTTATCGGACAATAATAATTTAAAAATATTATTTATTTTGAATAAATTCTATTTTTTTAATACAAAAGGCACATATTCTTTATCTTCAACTTGTATATGTTCAATAAGCCAATCTCTTAAAAATTGGACAAGTTGGAAAGTAATCTGCTGTTTTTTTTGAGCTTTATCAATAAAAACATTAAGCTTATTTTTAAATTCTTCGTGAACTTTTTTGTGCTCGTCTATTTTTGTAAATTTATTTTGTTCCATTAATTTCTCTTCGTAAACAAAGTGAGTTTTTGTGTATTGAACTAACTCTTCAACAATTAAATTAGAAGTTTCTGCTGCAACATTCTGTGAAATAGAGCCATAAAGCTCCGAAATATAATCTGCAATTTTTCGGTGTTGAATATCAATTTCTTCAATTCCGGTATTGTAACTTTCTTTCCAACTGCAAAATGATAAACTTTTCATACTTTTATTTAATATAATTTAATGACTGCAAAAAAATATTTTTTATCGTAATTTAAAAATTTAATATTCCGAATCATAATTTGGGTTTTTATATTCTTCCGGAATATTTTGGAATTGAACTATTTTAATAGTTTGTGTTCCTTGTTTTATAACTTTAAATTCGGCTCTTCTGTTAAATCTTTTTGAATTTTCGTTCCATTGTCCGTTTATCATATTTAAAGTTAAAGGGTTTTCTTCACCTGATCCTCTTATGGTTGTTTGATTTTTACCTACACCTTTTGAAATTAAATAGTTTTGAATCATAAGTGCCCTTTTTTCCGACAGTTTTTTGTTAAAATCAGTATTTCCCACAGCATCGGCATAAGCTGTAATTTGAATAACGCTTTCGGGATTTTTTGTCAAATATTCTGCAAGTTTATTCAACTCGGGATTTGCATCAATTTTAACGGTATTTTGAGCAAATTCGAATAAAATATTTTCGGCTGTAAATGTTACGTCTTTTATTTTTGAAACATAATCTTGGTTCAATCTGTTTGCTTTTTCGGCTATTGCGTTTTGAACACTTATTTTATCAAAAATTGTATATTGAAGAACATTATTTTCTATAGAATCGGGCGATAAATCAGTAAATATTCGAGTTTCATCTATTCCGAGTTTTTTTATTAATTCTACTGCGGAATTTTTTATTTGATTGGAAACCGGATTTTTATTTTCTGTCAAATAATCCGAATTGGAAAAATTAACCGTCAGTTCGGGATATTCCTTTAGTGCATTGGCAATTAATTCTATTTCTTTTAAATTAAAATCTTTTATTGTAAGTTCATTTGGCGAAAAATATAACTTTTTTGATTTATATGTTTCTCCGGAAATAATTTTTACAAGTTTTGAATTGTATTTTAATCTGTTGTCTGCATATTCTTTATCGGAATAAATATCTTTTGTATCAAAAATATGGTTTGGTGCATCATATTCTATTTTATATTTTTTTTCTGGAATAACAACAAATTTATAATCGCCCAAGCCCGAATTCAAATCATAAATATCGGTAAAAACATTTCCCCTTATATCAATAACGCTGACTGTTGCATCTTTTGGAACAAAATATGTGCTGTCTTTTAAATCTGTATTTTCCAAAGAAATATCATTAGTTTTATTTTCGATATTATAAACAATTCCTTCAACCATTAAATATTTTTCTGTTTCACCCCAAATAAAAACCTTGTAAATATCGGACTGACCTTGATTTTTTCTTGTAAAATATGCAATTTTTTCATCTTTCATGGGAAAATAAAAAACATCGTCTTCAACAGTATTTATCGGAAAGCCTACATTTTGTGGTTCGTCCCAAGTATTATCGTCTTTTCTCGAAACTTTAAAAATATCATATCCGCCCATTGTATTGTAGCCTTTTGAACTGAAATACATAGATTTTCCGTCGGGTAAAATATACGGAGCTTCTTCGTCGAAAGGTGTGTTTATGTTAATATTTACAGGCTTTTTCCAATTTACAGAATCAACTTTTTCCGATTCCCAAATATCTCTTTGGCCTTTTCCGCCTTTACGTTCGCTTGAAAAATAAATTTTATTTCCTTCGGAAGTAATAGAAATATGCCTTTCCGAAGATTTTTTGTTATTGATATTTTCATTAAGTATTTCGGGCATACTCCAAGCAGAATCTACATAATTACTTTTCCAAATATCTCCGGGATTTTTTTTGCCCGATTTATAAATAAAAAGAGTGTTTCCGTCGGGCGACAATCCGCAAGTTGCATCATGTTCCGGCGTGTTTACGGTGTTTCCTATGTTTACGGGTTTTTTGGAAAGTCCTTTGTTTTTATCCCAAAGCCAAATATCTTCATATAATTTGTTTTCGTCGCTCAAAATATCGCCGCCGGTACTTCCGGTTCGTTTGGATGTAAAAAAAAGTTTCATTCCGTCGTAAGAAGGAATTGGCGTGTGGTCGTCAAATTCGGAATTTAAAATAGCCAAACGGGTAACAACAATTGGTGTTAATGTTGCATAAATATCTTTTGCATTTTCGGCAGTTTTTTTTGATAAAACCAACTGTTTTTGCATTTTTTTATCTACTCCGAGTTTTTCAAGTTCTTCAATTAATGCAAGTTCTTCATCAAAAAGATATAATTTATGAAGTGTTTGGACTTTATAATAATAAGAAGTCAGTGTGTAATTTGTTTTCTTTTGAGTTGTTTTAAAATTATTTATTATGATATCAAAATAACTCTTTGCACTTAAATAATCGGCTGTGTTGAATTTGCAAATTCCCAAGTTAAAATGATTTTCTTCACTTTTATTTCCGTCTTCTATGAGTTTATCGCAAATTTTTATTGCTTCAGAATAATTTTCTTCGGCAATAAATTTTTCCGATAACTGAATAAGTTTTTGTGTCTCACCGGATTTTTGAGACTTTGCAATTCCTTCAGTAATCACAAATAATACCAATAATAATGCTAACTTTCGCATGAAAATATTTTTTAAATCAATTTCAAATATCAAATTTACATAATAAGATTTTGAAAGAAAATATTTTATGACGAAATAGTTAAATTTATCAATTAATTAATCTTCCAAGTTCTTTAAATCCGGAAAAAATAATTAACAAATCGTTGTAGATTTTATAGTTTTTGGCGTAATTTATATTAATTCCGTAATAATCGGCCGAATCAAAAAACAATTCGGGTTGTATATCCGAAGGATTTAAAATTCCTTTTTTTAATTTGGGTAATTTTATTATTTCTTCTTCTTTTTCAAATTTATAACCTACTAAACTCAATTTTCCGGCAAAAACTTTAAAAATATTTTTTATAAAATTTATTTTTAAATCGACATAAAAAAGAAAAACAGGAGAAAAAACAAGTAACAAAAGTGAAATAACAATATCGAAAATTCGCTTTTTGCGAGCATTAATTTTTTTATTAATCGAGTTTAAATCAACAGAATATAATTCGCCAGAACTGTTAACAGAACTGCTTCCAATTATCGAAAGACTTTTTTCGCCGGCAATTTTAAAATCAATATCATAATCGGATAAAAGCAACATAATTTCAATTATTCTTTTTGAATCTGTTTCTTTTAAATTGAAAATTATTTCGTTTGCTTTGGAAATTTTTATTGTTTCGGAAATTAATTTATCTGTAAGATTATTATCGGGATTTATTACTGATGAAATTTTATAAGGAATTTTTGAAATTTTTATTAACTCTTCTATTGAAGAAGTTTCATTTTTTGATGCAATAATTATTAAATTTTTTTGTTTCTCGGTTTTAAAACCAAATTCGTGAATTTTTAAAATTGAAAAGAATTTTCTTATTGAATAAGTAGAAATTAATGCCCAACCCGAGCCTGCCAAAAGTAGCAGTCGCGAATATCTGTATGATTCGTCGAGCAAAGAATATATCATTAAAAGAACAAATGTTCCGTAAAGAATTCCTTTTGAAAGATTTTTATTTTTTGCCGGTCGCTCGTATCCGCCCGATATAAAAACAGAAAAAATCAACACAAAAATATAAAACGGAACTGCAAACATCAGATATTCTTTTGGATATGTTCCGCCGGAAGGAAATTTATACGACTCCCAAAGCGGCTTTATAAAATAAAATCCTAAAAATATTAATATTGAATCCAAAACAGGCAAAAAACTATTTTTAAAAGCTCTGTTTAAAATCGAAATAAATGCTCTTAGCCAAATTGCCGTTTTTATGAAGAAAGAAAATATTCCGGCATTTTTTGACGAAAAATGTTTTTTTGCAAAAATTATCATTGCATTATAAAAAATAAAAACATAATTCAAACTTCCTTTTTTTGTGCTTTCGCCTTTATAATGAATAATAACGGTTTCGGGAAAATAATAATTTTTGTATCCGGCTTTTGTAATTCTGTATGAAAGGTCAATATCTTCGCCGTACATAAAAAAATCTTCGTCGAGAAATCCGGTTTTGTCTAAAGCTTCTTTTCTCAAAAGCATAAATGCGCCTGAAAGTACATCAACTTCGTGAGTTTTGTCTTTATCCAAATATGATAAATGATATTTTCCGAATTTTTTCGATTTAGGAAAAATTTTTGAAATTCCAAAAATCTTATAAAAAGCAACCGAAGGAGTTGGTAATCCGCGTTTTGATTCGGGAAGAAATTTTCCGCTTCCGTCTATCATTTTAACTCCCAAAGCTCCTGCTTGCGGATTTTTATCAATAAAATCAATAATTTTTATAAATGTATCTTCCTGAATAAGTGTGTCGGGATTTAACAACAAAACAAATTCTCCTTTAGAAATGCTAATTGCCTGATTATTAGCTTTTGCAAATCCGGTATTTGTATTATTTTCAATTAAAATTACATTTTTGAAATTTTCTTTTACCATTTCAACAGAACCGTCAACGGAATTATTGTCTACAACAAAAGTTTCGAGGCTGTTTTGACCGTATTTTTGAATAAACGAAACCGAAGCTTTTTCAACAGATTGAAGGCATTGCTCCAAAAAAAACTTTACATTATAATTTACAATTATTACCGACAAATTCATATCTTCTTTTTATAACATTTCAAATTTAATTCTATTTAAAATTGAACGCCCGAGAGTAATTTCATCGGTATATTCCAATTCGCCGCCAACAGAAACACCTTTTGAAAGTGTTGTTATATTTATATTGAAAGAAGCAAGTTTTCTGAAAAGATAAAAATTTGTCGTGTCGCCTTCGGGAGTTGTGCTTAAAGCCAAAATTATTTCGGAAATTTCGCCTTTCGAAGCTCTTTCTATTAACGAATTTATTTCCAAATTATCGGGTCCGATTCCGTCCATCGGAGAAATTAAACCGCCCAAAACATGAAACAAACCGTTATATTGACCTGTATTTTCAACAGCCATAACGTCTTTTATGTTTTCAACAACGCAAACAATGCTTTTGTTTTTGGAATTATCGGCACAAATTTCGCAAATATCGTTATCGGAAATATTTCTGCAAATTTTACAT
>DZBS01000169.1 GCA_022729995.1 Draconibacterium orientale
TCACATTTTCAAATTATTTATTTCATTTTCAAATTTCCACATTTTCACATTTTCAAATTATTTATTTCATTTTCAAATTTCCACATTTTCACATTTTCAAATTATTTATTTCATTTTCAAATTTCCACATTTTCACATTTTCACATTTCCACATTTCCACATTTTCACATTATTTATTTCATTTTCAAATTTCCACATTTTCACATTTTCAAATTTCCACATTTTCAAATTTTCACATTTTCAAATTAGCTAATTAGCACATTAATTTTTATGGAATTAGAATAGAACTGTCGCCGTAACTTAAAAATCTAAAATTATTTTCGACCGCATAATTATAAACTTTTTTCCAATCATCACCAATAAATGCCGAAACAAGCAGTAAAAGAGTACTTTGAGGTTGATGGAAATTTGTTATAAGTCTGTTTACAATTTTAAACTTGTAGCCCGGTGCAATAATTATTTGTGTTGAAGCTTGCAGATTTTCTAAATTATTTATTTTCAAATAGTTCAATAATGCTTTTAAAGAATTTTCAACAGAAATTTCTTGAGACAAATTATATGCGTCCCATTGTTTCAACTCAAAACTTGTATCATTTTCAGTAATCAATTTAACGCCAAGCCAATATAAACTTTCGATACTTCTTACTGTTGTTGTTCCGGTTGCGGTAATTTTACCTGATTTTTCAATAAAATTATTTAAATTATATTTTGAAACAATAAAATGTTCTGTGTGCATTTCGTGAGATTCAATATTTTCTGATTTCACAGGACGAAAAGTTCCTGCACCGACGTGTAAAGTTAAATAATCGGTTTTTGTTCCTTTTTTTTGAATTTCGGAAATTACTTTCTCGGTAAAATGCAATCCGGCCGTAGGTGCAGCAACCGAGCCTTTATTTTTTGAATAAATTGTTTGATATCGTTCTTTATCAGACAGTTCCGATTTTCGTTTTAAATAGGGCGGGATAGGAGTTTGACCAATAATTTCAAGAATATCGCCAAAAGAATAAAAATCATTGTCCCACTGAAATTGAATTCTTTGCGAAATTGAATCGTGCGAAATTTTTTCTGCTGATAAAATAAAATCTCCTTTTTCACTATTTAAAATCTTGTAAAGTTTTCCTGATTTCCATTTCTTAAGATTTCCAACCGAACATTTCCACGAACATTCATTTTTAGATTGAAAAATTCTTTCATAATCAGAAGGAAAATCCGGTTCAAGGCAAAAAATTTCAATTGCAGCGCCGGTTTCTTTTTCAAACTCCATGCGTGCTTGAATAACTTTTGTTTCATTGAAAACAAGCAAATCATCTTTTCCGAAAAAATCCGGTATTTCATTAAAAACTTTTTTATAAATATTCGACTTTTCATAAACCAAAAGTTTAGATTTATCTCTTTCATTTAAAGGATATTTCGCAATTTTTTCTTCGGAAAGAAAATAATTATAGTCGCTAATATTTATTTCTTTTTGTAACATTTTTTATGATAAATAGATTTCAAAATTAATTTATTACGAATAAATCAATTAACTTCGCGGTTTTAACAGTTTGCAAAAATATAAAAAACCAATTGAAAATTAATGAAATATGAAATATAATATAGGCGACAGAGTAAAATTTTTGAACGAAGCAGGCGAAGGTTCAATCTCAAAAATTATTGATAACGACACAGTTTATGTTCTTGGTGTTGACGGTTTTGAAATTCCATATCCTGTAAAAGAATTATTAATAATTGAAAATATTCAAATAAATTATTCAGCTGTTTCAGAAAAAAAGATTGAAGAAGCTCCAAAAAAAATTGTTGAAATTGTTCCCGAATACACAAAAAGCGAAGAAGTAAATTTATATTTTGCTTTTGTTCCTAAAAATCAAAGTAATGTAACGGATTCTGAACTTAAAGCATATTTGATAAACGACAGCAACTATTTTATTTTCTATAATATAGCAAAAAAATCGGGCGAAAATTATAAAAGCATTACCGGAATTTTGGAACCGAACATGAAAAATGTTTACGAAACTTTTCATACAAGCGACGTTGACGAAAAAATTGACATCAATATTCAATTAATATTTTTCGATAAAAAAGCTTATAAATTAAGAGAACCATTCAGTAAATTTATAAAAATAAGCGAAGTAAAATTTTTCAAACAAAATTCATTTTCGACAAACGATTTTTTTGATGAATTTGCAATGATAGTGCCTATTTTGGAAGACAATGCAATGCAAAAAGCAATGGAAACTTTAACCGAAAGCGAAATTGAAAAAGTTAAATCCGAAAAAGAAAAAACTCCGGCTAAAAAAGAATTTAAAAAACCCGAAGATAAAAGTTTAAAAGAAGTTGACCTACATCTTCACGAACTTATTGATAACGAAGAAGGTTTATCCGACCACGAAAAATTGCAAATTCAAATTGGGAAATTTAATACCGAAATGAGAAACGCTATAAAAGAAAAATATGAAAAAATTGTGTTTATTCACGGTGTTGGAAACGGAACTTTAAAACTCGAAATAAGAAGAGAACTTCAAAGAGTTTATCGCGGATATCAATTTCAAGACGCTTCGTTTCGCGAATATGGTTTTGGAGCAACAATGGTTTTATTAAGATAAATTAAATTTTAAATTTTTTCTGTTTTACAAATTTCTTGCGTATATTTGTATCCCGATATGAGGGAAAAATTCAGAAATATTAAATTAAATCAAAATATACAATATGTAAACCTGTCGATTATTTTCGGCAGGTTTTTTTTTGCCTTCAAAAATATTCATTCTCACTTAATAACATTTTAACAAGATGAAGAACAAGAGTTTAGTTTCAATCACCGACTATTCAAAAGAAAACATTGCCGAAATTTTAAGAATGGCAAAGCTTTTTGAAGAAAAACCAAATCAAAGAATTTTAGAAGACAAAGTTGTTGCTTCGCTTTTTTTTGAGCCGTCAACAAGAACAAGACTTAGCTTTGAAAGTGCCGTAAACAGACTTAGCGGAAGAGTTGTAGGGTTTTCGGAATCGGGTTCAACAAGCGTTTCAAAAGGTGAATCGCTCAAAGACACAATTAAAACAATTGCAACTTACACCGATTTAATTGTTATGCGTCATCCGCTCGAAGGAAGCGCAAAATATGCTTCAGAAATTTCCGATGTTCCTGTTGTTAATGCCGGCGACGGTGCAAATCAGCATCCAACGCAAACTCTTTTAGATTTATATTCGATTTATAAAACTCAAGGAAAACTTGATAATTTGAATATTTTTCTTGTCGGCGATTTAAAATACGGAAGAACAGTGCATTCGCTTCTTATGGCAATGTCGAATTACAATCCTACTTTTCATTTTATTTCACATCCGCGACTTGCAATGCCCGACGAATACAAGATGTTTTTGAATTCGAAAAATATCAAATTCTTTGAACACGAAGATTTTACAGAAATTATAAATCAAGCTGATATTATGTATATGACTCGCGTTCAGAAAGAAAGATTTTCGGACCCTATTGAATATGAAAAAACAAAAGATACTTATGTGCTTAAAAATGACATACTTGTAAACACTAAAACAAATTTGAAAATTTTGCATCCTTTACCGCGTGTTAACGAAATTAGCGACGAAGTTGATGATAACAAAAAAGCATATTATTTTGAACAAGCAAAAAACGGAGTATACACACGCCAAGCTATTTTAGCCGCAATTTTTGGATTAAAACCCGAAAATGATATTAATTAAAAACTTATCTATAAAAAAAATATTATGGAAAACGAAAAAAAATTACTCGTAAGCGCAATCCGCAACGGAACTGTTATTGACCACATTCCCGCAAAAGATTTATTCAAAGTTATTAGCATTTTAGGTCTCGACACAATTGATGTTCCAATGACTTTTGGAACAAATTTGGAAAGTCAGAAACTTGGAAAAAAAGGTGTTATTAAAATTTCGGATAAATATTTTGAAGATAACGATTTGAATAAAATTGCATTAATTACAACAGAAGCAAGACTTAATGTGATTAAAGATTTTAAAGTTTCGGAAAAAAGAGAAATAAAAGTTCCGGATAAATATGTTGTGGGAATTGCAAAATGTGTGAATCCGAAATGTGTTACAAATCACGAAAATATTCAAACAAAATTCACCGTTTTTGATGCCGAAAATTTAAGTTTAAAGTGTGAATATTGCGAAAAAATTACAGATAAAAAACATCTTAAAATAATCAAATAATTTGAAAATTTATTAAATTTACAATCAACAAATTTTTATAGATATGGAAAATAAAGACAAAATTTTTGACACTTTAAAAAACTCGCCAAAAGCTTTAAAATCCGGAGAATTGGCTGAACAAACCGGAATTGACAAAAAAGAAGTTGACAAAATAATTAAAGTTTTGAAAACGGAAGAGAAAATTTTTTCTCCAAAGAATTGTTTCTATGAAGCGAAGAAATAAAAAGTTCGCAGTCTTCAGTTGGCAATAAAAAAAAATTACTGCCAACTGAAGACTGAGAACTGATGACTGAAATTTTTATTCACCGTCGCCGCCGCCGGAATTTGTATTTCCTGTTTTATTTTGATATTCCTCCGGATTGTTTTTATAATCTTGAGGGTCAATAAGTCGCTTACTCATATCCAAAGTTTTCTTGTAATTTTCAGAGTTTTCTTCGTCAAGCTTTTCTTCATTTTCCGGAACTCCGCCTTTATATTTTATCACTTGTTTACTTCCTTCTTCGGAATAATATGTCCAATCACCTTCTGCCAAATCATTCTTATACAAACCTTTAACTTCCATTGAGCCGTTGCTGAAATATCTTAGCATTGCACCTTCGAGTTTTCCGTTCACAACCATTGTTTTTAATTTTGCTTGTCCGTTTTCGTAAAATTTTAGCCAAGGACCGTTTTCTAATCCGTTAACAAAATTCTTTTCATCATAAACTTTTCCGTCCGGATAATAAACAATTTGTTTTCCCCACAACGAATCGCCTTTAAATTCTTCACTTCTCGAAAGAATTGTTTTATCGTAATATTTCCACAAACCTTCTTTGTTTTTTCCTTTATAATTTCCTTCCGAAATAAGTTCACCGGTTTCAGAATAAAATTTTGCGGAAGCATTTTCTCCGGATTCGTTGTAATTCAATAATACATAAATATTTCCGCTTTGGTAAAATCGTTTAAACTCGCCTACAGGTTTTCCGTTTACAAAATTTACTTCATAAGCGGTTTTTCCGTTTGAATAAACTTTTTTCCACGAACCTTGTTTTAAACCGTTTGCATCGGTTTGATTTAGAAGACCTTTATTTGTTAATTCTATAATTTCTTTGTCGGGTCGAGGTTTAATTCCCAAAACCAAATCGTTATAAGCTTCAGTTGTATCTTTATAAATTTTCACTAAATATTCTGCTAAAAATTTTGCTTTAACATCATCTGTTTTATAATAAAAATTAACCATTGACAAGCTTGTGTCGTGCAAATCTTTA
>DZBS01000048.1:0-1334 GCA_022729995.1 Draconibacterium orientale
TCTTCAGTCTTCAGTCTTCAGTCTTCAGTCTTCAGTCTTCAGTCTTCAGTCTTCAAAATTACTGAAGACTGAGAACAGTAGACTGTATACTGATATAATTTCAAGAAATTATTCTGTCTAAAAAATATCTTTCACTTTATCGAAAAATGATTTTTCGTCTTTACCCGGATTTGGTGTAAAATTAGATGATATATTAAGTTTTTCAAGGGTTTTTGCTTCTTCTTTTGTAAGATTTTGCGGAACCCAAACATTTACTTTTACAAGCAAATCGCCTTTTCCGTATCTTCCATAAGTGGGTAAACCTTTTCCTTTTAGTCTTAAAATTTTTCCGGCTTGTGTTCCGGGAATAATTTTAATTTTTACTTTTCCTTCAATTGTAGGAACTTCAATTGATGTGCCCAATGCAGCATCCGGAAAACTAATGAAAAGATTGTAAAGTAAATCTTCTTCGTCGCGAATTAATTCGGGATGTTCTTCTTCTTCAAAAACAACAAGTAAATCGCCGTTAACTCCGCCTCTTCGAGCTGCGCTTCCTTTTTCGCTCACTTTCATTTGCATTCCTTCTGCAACACCTGCCGGAACACTAATTTGAACAACTTCTTCGCCTTTAACAATTCCTTCTCCGTAACACGCGTCGCATTTTTGAGTAATAATTTTACCGTCGCCGCCGCAAGTCGGGCAAACTGAAGTAGATTGCATTTGACCCAAAATTGTATTTTGAATTCTTATTACATGTCCCGATCCGTTGCAAGTAGTGCATGTTGAATAAGAAGAAGAATTTGCGGCTCCTGTTCCGCTGCATTTATTGCATTTTACATGTTTTGTAACTTTAATTTTCTTTTCGGCACCGTGAAGAATTTCGCTTAAATTGAGTTTTACTTTAACTCTCAAATTGTCGCCTTTGTTAACTCTTCTGCCTGAACTTCTGCTTGAACCGAATCCGCTGAATCCGCCAAATCCGCCGAATATATCGCCGAAATGTGAAAAAATGTCATCCATAGACATTCCTCCGCCACTGTATCCGTTGCTTCCGTCAACTCCGGCATGACCAAATCTATCGTATTTTGCTCGTTTTTCGTCGCTGCTCAAAACATCATATGCTTCGGCAGCCTCTTTAAATTTATCCTCGGCAGCTTTATTTCCAGGATTTTTATCGGGGTGATTTAGTAAAGCTATTTGCCTGTAGGCCTTTTTTAATTCAGCTTTTGAAGCATCTTTCGTAACTCCGAGTATTTCGTAATAATCTCTTTTTGTCATCTATATTAAGCTATATTTTTTTATTCTGTTGTTTCTGTTGATGCTGTTGATGCTGTTGTTTCTGCCTCGTTCGCTGA
>DZBS01000048.1:1434-20808 GCA_022729995.1 Draconibacterium orientale
GCGAAGTCGAAGCGTTGTTTCTGCCTCGTTCGCTGAGCGAAGTCGAAGCGTTGTTTCTGCCTCGTTCGCTGAGCGAAGTCGAAGCGTTGTTGTTTCTCTATAAATTTATTTATTATAAAATTGTAACATTGAAAAATTTCCACATTTCCAAATTTTCAAATTTCCACATTCTCAAATTTTCAAATTTCCACATTTCCAAATTTTCAAATTTCCACATTCTCAAATTTTCAAATTTTCACATTCTCAAATTTTCAAATTTTCACATTTCCAAATTTTCAAATTAGCACATTAGCAATATTTATTCTCCTACAACAACTTTAGCAAAACGAATTACTTTATCGTTTAGTTTATATCCTTTTTCAATAACATCAACAACTTTTCCTTTAAGGTTTTCTTCAGGAGCAGGAATTTTTGTCAGTGCTTCGTGCAAATCTGTGTCAAAATCTTTTCCTATTGATTCAATTTCTTTAACTCCTTTTTGAGAAACAAAATCGGATAAATTCTTAAATATTAAATCAATACCTTCTTTAACAGCAACAACATCTGTTGATTCTGCAGCAGATTTTTGAGCTCTTTGCATATTGTCAAGAACCGAAAGGAAATTTATCAGAATATCTTCTCCGGCACTTTTTATAAGTTCCATTCTTTCTTTTAAAGTTCTTTTTCTGTAATTATCAAATTCTGCCGAAAGTCGTAAATATTTATCGTTTAATGAATTGTATTTTTCTTCCCAACTTAATTCTTCGGTTTTTTCTTCGGCTTGAATTTTTTCTTCGGAATTTTCCGCTTTTATTTCTTTCTGCTCCGGATTATTTTCCGACGCAGTAACTTCTTCAATTTCTTCGTGATTTTCTTTCACTTTCTTCTCTTTTTTGCTCATTTTTATTACGATAAATTTATTTTATAAGACTTATTGCTTGCTCAAAATTTTTGCCAAAGATTTTTTTGCGACAAATTGGCAGTTTTTTATTTCTCAATATCTTTTACGGAAAATCCTTGTTTCAACAGATTTTCGGGTTTAAGAATTTGAATTAATTTTTCTTCATCAATAATTCTAAGGTTTTTATTTGCTTCAAAAATATCACATTTTTTTTCTTTCATTTCATTTGCCAAAATACTTGCCTTTTTATATCCTATGTATGGATTTAGTGCTGTTGTGATTGCCGGACTTTTAAATAATTTTTTTTCAGATATTTTGGAATCAATATAAATTTCTTTTATAAGATTTTCTCTTAAAGTGATATTTGCCGAAATCAGTAATTTTAATGATTCGATAATTGAATTTCCAATAATTGGTAAATATGCGTTCAAATCCAAAACTCCTTGAGCCGAAAGTGAACTTATGAGCATGTCGTTTGAATAAATTTTGTGCGAAATGCTTATCACATATTCGGGAATTACCGGATTTATTTTTCCCGGCATTATTGAGCTTCCTGTTTGTTTGTCGGGAATTGAAAGTTCTCTGTTTCCGAGAATCGACGATGAAAGCAGCCTTAAATCGGAAACAATTTTTTCGAGATTTACAGCGTGAGATTTTAAAATTGCATGAATTTCGACATAAGAATCCAAATTATTTGTTGCATCGCAAAGGTTTTCGCTGCTTGTAACGGGCAATTTTGTTAAAAGCTGTAATTGTTTAATTACTTCAACGGTAAAATATGTGGGAACAGCAATTGATGTTCCAATTGCACTTCCGCCCAAATTAACGGTTTTTATTCTTTCAAAACATTTTGATACTCGCCACCAATCTCGCGAAAGTGCTTCGTTATATGTTGAAAAAAGTTTTCCGTAAGACGACGGAACTGCTTCTTGCAGTTGAGTGTAGGCAATTCTTAATGTGTTTCTGTATTCGTTTTCTTTTTGTTCTACAGAACTTCTCAATTTGTTTATTTCTTCTTCTAAAATTTCTAATAATTGTAAAATACTAATTTTTAATGAAGTAGGAATTACATCGTTTGTAGATTGAAAAATATTTGCGTGTTCAATCGGGTCGATAAAAGAATATTCTCCCGGATTTTTTTCTGATTTTAAAAGTGCAATATTTGCAATTATTTCATTGATATTCATATTTATACTTGTTCCGGCTCCGCCTTGAATTGCCGGAACAATAAAATTTTCAAAATGTTTTCCTTCGGATATTTCTTCAGCTGCCAAAATGAGGTTTTCAATTATATTATCATCGAAAAAATCAATAAAAATATCTTTTAAATTATATTTTTGAGAAACAGCATTTTTGAAATTTTTATATGTAAGATAGCACGCTTTCTTTGTAATACCAAGTGCTTTAAACCATTCTAAATAAAAAATACTTTCGTTAGGAAAATTTTCTTTTGCGCGTAAAGAGTGAATTCCGAAAAGCGAATTAGCCGGAATTTCTTTTTCTCCTAAAAAATCTTTTTCGATTCTCATTTTTTTTGTCGCAAATTAAAGAATTTTATTAATTACAAATTTATATTTTTGTAAAATTATTTATACTTTCGTATTCTATCTATAAAATTCTGATAAATTTACTAAATTCATTATCAAACATGAAGAAATCAATATATATAATTCTAATAATTTTAATGAGTTCTTGCGGAACACAAAAAAGTAATGTTGAAGAATTTCAAAATGATAATGTTTCCGTTTCTTCTCAAAATATTATTGAACCAAATTTGGTTTATGCTTTTGATTACCGCGAAACTCCAACAAAAATTAACGATATTGTTCACACTGTTTTGCGTATAAAATTTGATTATAAAACAAAACAAGCTTTTGGAAAAGCCGAAATAACTGTAAAACCTCATTTTTACAAAACCGATTCACTTTGGCTCGATGCTAAGATGTTTACAATTATTTCTGTTCAAATTTATTCTGAAAATTCCAACAAAATGTTGGCTTTTAAATATGATAATTCTATTATAAAAATTAAACTCGACAGAGAATATAATAAAGGTGAAGAATATAAAGTAATAATAGATTATATTGCAAATCCCGAAAAAATTACCGTCGGCGGTTCTTGGGCAATAAACGACAATAAAGGTTTATATTTTATTGATTCCGACACCGAAAATCCGCAAATTTGGACGCAAGGAGAAACAGAATCAAATTCTGCTTGGTTTCCTACAATTGATTCTCCAAATCAAAAAATGTCGCAAGAATTTTATATAACAGTGAAAAATGAATTTAAAACTTTATCGAACGGAAATCTTGTTGCTTCACTTTTAAACGACGACGGAACCAGAACCGATTATTGGAAACAAGATAAAAAACATGCTCCGTATCTGGCAATGATTGCCGTCGGCAGATATGAAATTATTGAGAATTATTGGAGAGATTTACCCGTATTTGTGTATGCCGAGCAAAATGATGTAGAAAAAGCAAAAGCTGTTTGCGAAAATACTTCAAAAATGATTGAATTTTATTCAAGAATTTTAAAATATGATTACCCATGGGATAAATATTCTCAAATTTTTGTCAGAAATTTTGTTTCCGGAGCAATGGAAAATACAGGAGCAACAGTTTTGGGTTCATATCTTTTAAATTTTAACGATGAAATTTCGAGAAGAGAAAATGAAAATACAATTGCGCATGAGCTTTCGCATCAATGGTTTGGCGATTTGGTAACTTGCGAATCGTGGGCAAATTTACCGCTAAACGAATCGTTTGCAACATACATGGAATATGCTTGGATTGAAAATCAATACGGAAAACTTGAAGCCGAAAAGCATTTGGCCGAAGACAGAATGAGTTATGATTTTGAATCGTCGTATAAAAACGAAAATCTTATTCGCTTTCATTACAAATCTCGCGACGATATGTTTGATACACATTCGTATCAAAAAGGTGCATTAATACTGAATATGCTCCGAAACGAAGTTGGCGACGAAGCTTTTTGGGAATCGTTAAATTATTATCTTAAAATTCACAAATTTGGAACTGCCGAAGTGCATGATTTAAGAATTGCATTTGAAGAAATTACCGGAAAAGATTTGAATTGGTTTTTTAATCAATGGTTTCTAAATAAAGGAATTCCTAAATTAGATATTACATTTACTTATAACGAACAAACAAAAAAACAAGAAATAAATATTATTCAAACACAAAAAAACGGAACAGCTCCAATTTATATTCTTCCGGCCAAAATAGCTTTTTGGTTTGGTGATAAAGTTGAATACCGAAAAATTATTTTAGATAAATCATCACAAAAATTCAGTTTCAGTTTTGCCCAAAAACCCGATTTGGTAATTTTTGATTCTGACAATTGTTTGTTAATCAGTAAAAAAACAAATCTAACAAAAGAAAATTATATTGTTCAATTAAGTCAAAACACAAATTACAGAGATAAAACGGAAGCCATAAAATATCTTAAAATTTATATTGATGAAAATGAAGTAAAAAATGCTTTTTTGAAATTATTGGACAATGAATTTTGGGAATATAAATTTTTGACACTTCAAATATTAAAACCCAAAAAACGCGATTCGATTTATAATGAATACAAATCGAAAGTTGAAAATATAATGAAAAACGATAAAAATTCGAGAGTTAAGAAATTAGCACAATCAATTTTTGAAGATTTAGAATAAAATATTCTTTATATTGCGATAATTAATATTTTTGCAAAAAATAATTATAAAAATAAAGCACATTGAATTTAGAGTTAGTAGTAAAGTTTCTGTTAAAAATTTCAATATTTGTATTACTTCAAATATTTATTTTCAATAATATTCATGTTTCGTCATTGGGAATAATGCCAATGATATATGTTTTATCATTATTGATAATGCCGTTTGAAACACCGGGTTGGATGATGATAACGGCAGCATTTGCAATTGGCTTAAGTATTGATGTTTCACAAGATACAGGCGGTTCGCATGCAGCAGCTTCTGTATTAATTACTTTTTTAAGACCAACAATTCTTAAAATTATTTCGCCCAGAGACGGATATGAACCCGGAACTTCTCCGACTGCGGCCTATTTTGGGTCAAACTGGTTTTTGAAATATTCCGTAATTATGGTTGTAATTCATCACCTCACATTTGTTTTTCTCGAAGCATTTTCTTTCGACAATTTTTTTTATAATATTTTAAAAGTGATATTAATGTCGATATTCACAATATTAATAATTTTCCTTAGCCAATTTTTGATACTTAAAAAATAATTGAGAACCAAGATTTTTATATATAGCAGCATTGTTGTAATTACAGTATTTGTTTTTCTGATAAACCTTTATCGAATTCAAGTTGTTGATTCCGAATATAAAATATCGGCAGAAAATAATGCTTT
Source organism: Draconibacterium orientale (assembly GCA_022729995.1). Lineage (GTDB taxonomy): Bacteria > Bacteroidota > Bacteroidia > Bacteroidales > JAADGE01 > DZBS01. The sequence continues at coordinate 6,703 of DZBS01000048.1, forward strand.
TCGTAAAGAAATTCAATATCCGGCTCGCGGAGTAATTTTCGACCGAAACGGAAAATTATTGGTTTACAACGAACCTTCTTATGATTTGCTTGTTGTTCCCGGAACAATCGGAAAATTTGATACGGTAGAATTTTGTAAAATTTTTCAGATAGATAAAAAAAATATAAATGAAATATTTTCAAAACATTATAATAAATATCGACCTGCAATAATTGAAAAACAAATTCCAAATTCAAAATTCGCTTTTTACGAAGAAAATTTATATAAATTTCCCGGATTTTATATTGAAAAAAGAACATTAAGAACTTATCCAAAACCAATAGGAGCACATCTTTTGGGTTATGTGGGCGAAGTAAACAAAATCGAAATTGAAAACGACCCGTTTTATTCAATGGGCGATTATATAGGGAAAAGCGGGCTTGAAAGAACTTATGATAAATATATAAGAGGCGAAAAAGGAGTTAAAATTCTTGTTGTAGATGTAAAAGGAAAAATTCAGGGAAGCTACAAAAACGGAAAATATGATATAAAAGCAATTTCCGGAAAAAATGTTACAACAACAATTGACGCCGATATTCAAGAATACGGCGAATCTTTAATGGTAAATAAAATTGGAGCAGTTGTAGCAATTGAACCCGCAACCGGAGAAATTCTCGCTTTTATTTCAAGTCCGGGTTACGACCCGAATCTTTTTATAGGTAATAATTTATCAAAAAATTATAGAGAAATTGAAAATGCACCCAATAAACCTTTATATAATAGAGCAATAAAATCCAGATATCCGCCGGGTTCAACATTTAAACCGGTGAGTGCACTAATTGCACTTCAAGAAAGAGTAATTTTTGAAAACACCGTTTTTATTATTAGTGGAGGATACAATGCAGGAAATCATGTTGTTAAAGACCATGTTAGCGGTTCTGTAAATTTGGTTGCCTCAATTCAAATGTCGAGTAACGCATATTATTGTAATGTTTTTAAAAAAATTATTTCCGACGATAAATTCAAATCGGCAGCAGAGGCTTATGAAAATTGGCGAAATCATTTGAATAAATTCGGTCTTGGATTAAAACTCGGTACCGATTTAGCTTACGAAGATCAAGGATTAATTTTTCCTTCAACATATTTCGATAAAATATACGGAAAAGGAAGGTGGAATCATAATACAATAATTTCTTTGGCAATAGGACAGGGCGAATTGGGTTTTACACCTTTGCAAATTGCAAATATGACTGCAGCAATTGCGAACCGCGGGTTTTATATTATTCCGCATGTTATTAGATCTATTGCAGACGAAAAAGAAAATCAGATTTATAAAACAAAACATTACACCGGAATTTCGCCCGAATATTTTATTCCGGTTATTGACGGAATGGAAAAAGTTGTAACCGGCGGAACAGCAACAATTGCAAATTTACCCGGAATTTCAATTTGCGGAAAAACCGGAACAGCTCAAAATCCGCACGGCGAAGACCATTCAATTTTTATTGCTTTTGCACCAAAAGAAAATCCTAAAATTGCAATTGCAGTTTATATCGAAAACGCCGGATTTGGTTCTACTTGGGCTGCTCCGGTTGCAAGTCTTATGATTGAAAAATATCTTACAGACTCAATTTCCAGACCTTGGTTGGAAAAAAGAATTGTTGATGGAAACTTATTAAATGTAATAAAAAGAAAATAATTGGAACGAAAAACAAACATATTACAACGAATTGATTGGATAATTGTTCTTATTTATCTGATACTTGTAATTTACGGTTGGATGAACATTTATTCTTCGGCTTATAAACCCGATGCCCAATTTGATTTTACTCAAAGATATGCAAAACAACTTTTGTGGATTATTGTTGCAATAATTATTATAGTAACAATATTTTTTGTCGACAATCATGTATTTTCTACATTATCTTATTTAATATACGGATTTTTTATTTTAATGCTCGTTGCAGTTCTAATTTTTGGTTCTGTAATTAACGATTCCAGATCATGGATTGTTGTCGGAGATTTTAGAATACAGCCCTCTGAATTTGCTAAGTTTGCTACCGCTTTGGCGCTGGCGAAATTTATGAATAAAGAAAATTTTTCGCTTACAAAAGATTTAAAAAATTTAATAATTTCCGGAGTAATAATATTAATTCCCGTATTTTTTATTCTTTTGCAGGGCGATGTAGGTTCAGCACTCGTTTATTTAGTATTTCTTTTGGTTTTATACAGAGAAGGTTTGCCTTTTGTTTTTATATTCATTGTTTTAAGTGAAGTTATACTTTTTATTTTGTCATTTTTTGTAAACTACGATGTATTATTTTCATTACTCATTATAGGTTCATTCATTTATTATGCAGTAATTACAAAAGATTACAGAGGAACTTTTTTAACAATTACAGCAATATTAATGTTACTTATTGTATTTTGGGCAATAGAAATATTTTCATTTACTTATGTCGAGAATAATTATATATATGCGTTAGTAACGCTTTTCTTTTTTATTTTTTCATTGATAAAAGCCTTTAAAAAAAGATTTTATTTACCGGCATTTATATCCGGAATTGTATTGTTTTTGATGCTTTCGATGTATTCTTCAGATTTTGTTTTTAATAATATACTTCAAGATCATCACAGATCCAGAATAAATGTATTCTTAGGCTTTGAACAAGATTTAAAAGGAATAGGATATAATGTAAATCAATCTAAAATTGCAATTGGTTCCGGTGGATTTTTTGGTAAAGGATATTTAAAAGGAACTCAAACCAAATATGATTTTGTTCCTGAGCAAGACACCGATTTTATTTTTTGTACTGTTGGTGAAGAAATGGGTTTTGTAGGAACAGCCGGAGTTCTTATTTTATTTGCATTTCTGGTATTAAGAATAATGTATTTGGCAGAAAAACAACGTTCTCCTTTTAGCAGAATATACGGATATTCTGTTAGCGCTTTATTGTTTTTTCACTTTTCTATAAACGTAGCAATGACAATAGGATTGGCTCCGGTTATAGGAATTCCTTTGCCGTTTTTTAGTTATGGAGGTTCTTCTCTCTGGAGCTTTACAATATTGCTTTTTATATTTGTAAAATTAAATACAGTTAAAGACAGCACTTATTAACAAGAAAAACCGATAAAAAATAATTATCGGTTTTTTATTTTAGTGTAATAAAATTTCAATTGTATTATTCTTCCATTTCAATCATTTTAAAAGGAATTTTAAGAATAGACTGGTAGTCTTCTCCTGCTTCAAGCATGTCTTCATCATCTTCTTCGTAATACCAATTAATTACTACATCTTGTTCGTTTTTAAAAATCGTTTCCAATTTCTTAAAAACATCAAGAATACACTTTGAAGAACTGGTGTTGAAATACTCCAATTTAATATTTACAACTGTTTTCTTTGTAGGATTGTTTGAATATTCATCGAGCCAATCAACAAGAGGTTTGTAAAACTCAATAGAATTTTCCGGAATTGATCTTCCTTCTATTTCAATCATTCCAGTTTCGGAGTCAAAACGTACTTCCGGTGTTTTTCTTGTTCCTTCTATTTTTATAGGGTCCATAATTGAGGATTGTTTTAATCAATTTTTCAATGCAAATTTAATATGAAATTACTAAATTGCAACACTAAATGTATAAAAATAATAATCATTATCAAATTCGTAAAAATTATATAAAATTTTTGATCCCGATTTCCTTGCTACATCTATCATTCCAAGTCCTCCTCCTCCTTTTTCCGAAAATTGCTGATTGTTTAATACTATTTTGTATAAAACTTTAAGTTCTTCGGAATTCAAAAAATTTATTTGGTCAAGTCTGTCTTTCAGTAATCGTAATTTATTTTTCTTTATATAATTTCCTGTTATTAATGCGTATTTATTGTCTTCAAAATCTTTTAAAATAAAAGCACAAACTTTCTTATCTTCTCCCTTAAGTGAATCCGAATGATGAAATAAGTTTTGCAAAATTTCTACTGCAATATTATAAATTTTCCTTATAACTTTTATGTCTTCGTCTTTTCGCTCAAGTTCAATTTCAATTTTTGCCAACAGTTCTGCAATATCATCTTTAGAGACGGCTCCCTTGTAATTTAGGATTGTATCATTCTTGACAACTTCTGCATACCATTCCGTGAATTCAAACGACATATCCAACAACTCTGTTATTATTGCTTTGAACAAATATATAAATTTTTTTATTAATAAATATTTTTATCTGTTTTTTTTATGTAAAACATACATTATTTTTCTTAAATTGACATTATTGTTCTTTTTTAAATCGATTTTTAAGCAATACTTTTTTATTTTTTTTAACTTCAATAAAAAAAATAATTTAAAATTTTTGAATTAGGCACTTTGAAAATAATTTGAAATAAATAATGTCGTCCCTTCAGGACTTTCAACAAATTGGTTAATTATTTCTACCATAATATCGTCCGTATAGGACTTTAAACCGAATTGTTTTTTTTCTAACAAGATGTCTTTTCTATGGAACTTTTAATTGAAATATTTTTTTTTCTAACAGCCAACAGCCAATTGCTAACAGCCAACATCCAATAAAGAATTTTTTGTATTCATAGAATGCCTAATTCAAAAAAAAATTAAAAAATTTATTGTTACACCAAAAACATTTGCCTTAAATTTCAATTATTCTTTATTTACGAATTTGAAATCTATATATTTTATTGATAATTTGATATTTAAAGTTTTTTGAATAATAATATCTTTTTTGTATTTTTGTAGTGAATTAATGTAAATGATATTTATATTTTTACAACGGTATAATTTTTGACAATTTTTATGTAAATTAATTGCTTATATGTCAAAAATTTCCAATATTTTTAATAAAACTTCGTTTTATTAGTATCGTTTTTTGAAAATTTTAAAAATTAATTCTTATTTTTTATTTACACAGACTACAATATAAAACTACAATCTTATGAAAAAATTAATATTTTTTTTTATTGTTGCTTCATTAATATACAGTTGTAAATTTGCCGACGATGGTTATTCTTTTCACCGAGAATATGACAACTATACTTATTTAACTTCCCAAAAGGCGGCAATGTATATTAGCGGAACTCCCGACACAGCTACTTCTGTTAGAGATGTATATGCTATATTATATGAGGAAATTAAATATACAAATAATGAAGAAGACAGTATTTTAATTTTCGGGCATTGTTGGTCGAGATACCCTAATCCTAAAGTTGTTGATTCTCTTTCGGTTAAATATATGATTGATGATGATGAAGACGGAAATCCGGATACATATATTGACACATTAGCGGAAGGTTCAAAATTCCAAACAGTTTTAGGAAATTTAAAACCCGAAACACAATATTATGCTCGTTCTTTTGTAATTACGGGTAAAATTGTTGACGGACAAATTGTTTATCAAGATACCGCATTTAATCCAAATCCAATAGATTTTATAACCGATTCTCCAAAAAATATTTGGGAACAAAGAGCTGAATTTCCCAATGTAACATTTAAAAATGCTGTTTCTTTTGTTTATAACGATGAAATTTATGTTACTCTCGGTAATGACGAATCAGGTCCTGACAGATCAATTTATAAATATTCGCAGACTTCAAATCAATGGACAACACTTTCTACTACATATCTAGGTTCAGAAATTAGCGGTGCAACAGCTTTTGTTATAAAAAATGTTAGGACAGGTTTCGGAACTTACCATGATTATGTGTATATCGGAACGGGTTATACTGTTGACGGAGTTGATACAACATGTGTTACAGAAATGTACAGATGGAATTTTGAAGATGAATGGGTCAGATTACAAACGGGTTCTGAGTTTATTGGTCTGGGAACAAGAGATGCCGTGGGTTTTTCATTAAACGGAATTGGCTATATTTTAGGAGGGAAAGCCGGAAATGGCGGACCTTTAGCAGATATGTATCGTTTTGACCCGGAACTTACTGACGAGGGTCATGCTCAAGGAACTTGGACAAAGATTACTAATGTATTTCCCGGAGGACCAAGATACGGAGCTTCATGCTTTGTTATAGAAAACAATGCCTACGTAATTGGCGGAAGAAACGAAGCCGGTGATTACAGAAAGGATTTATATATGTATAAACAAACTTTCGACGGTAACGGAAGTTGGGCCAGAAAACAAGATTTTCCCGGAACCGGTCGTTCCGAAGGAGTTGGTTTTGCTATTGAAAATTTAGGATATTTTGGAACCGGAGTTGACGGAGATTCTCTTCGTTCAGATTTTTGGAGATATAATCCGTATATTAACAGTTGGGATCAAAGAGCCTATTTCAACGGAAGAAGACGCGCAATGGCTGTTGGTGCCGGTTTAAAATTTGGCAACAATGATTTTAGAGGATATTTAGGTACAGGAAGAGGCTATGATCAAGGTGATTCTTATGGCGGATACGAAAGCGATTTCCGACATTACAGACCCTAATTGTTTTTCATAAAAAGAAATTTGCTTTATTAATCAAAATTAAAAAAATATATACAAATGAAACATCCTTGTAAATCTCTCGACATATAAACGAATGATTATTTGAGATGTTCCTATCTGACCTTTAAAAACAATTAAAATATATACAGATGAAACGAATATTAATAACAACTATTTTATTAATTACCGCGATTTCAACATCTTTCTCTCAATGGAAAAAGGCTGAAGAATATAGATATGTCTCTATAAAAGTAGGACTCACAAATAGTTTTCTCGATAAACAACCGGACTCTATCGGTTATAAATTTCTTACAACACCTTTGGGTGAAATGCAGTTAATTCCGGATTTAAAGTATTTTGGATATACTGCCGGTTATTATGCCAGTGTTTTATATAATTACGATTTAAAATCCGGTAATTTAGGTGTTGTTTTTGGCGGCTCGTATAATTACTACGGAATTTCTTCAAAATATCACACGCCGCTTAGTAATTATTGGTTAATTGAAAAACAATCGTCATCGTCTGTTTCTATACCTGTTTATGTAAAATTCGGTAAAGATTTTTATGACAAACAATTTTATTTTTATGCAGGCGGAGCTTACAGTATGAATTTGTTTCTGTCGCAAACAGAAGAAGTAGGTTGGAAAACAGAAATTGTAAGAACAAAATTAGATAAAAATATGCTTCTTAGAAGTAACATTAGCGGAATTTTAGGTTTTAATTATATGTTTCTTAATATTGAAGCAAATTATGTTCTTGGCGGATTTTTAAATAAGGAATATGAAGAAATTCTTTATACTTCAACCACCTTTAATCCTTATGAAAAGTTCCCCAAAAATGTTTTATATTTTAAAGCCGGACTTACAATTCCTATGAACAGTTGGACTCCGAGACAGGTTTATACAATTGAAGCTTGGTTTAAACGAATTTTCGGAATGTAGCTTTATTGTTTGAGAAAACATTAAAATGCAAAAAATCAGTTGACAGTCTTCAGTCTACAGTTCACAGACCGAAGACTGTAGATTGAATACTGAAGACTGAATGCTATGAACTGTAAGTGATTAGTAAAATGTTTAATTGTTTTTTCTGCCATGTGGAATTGTAAAATAGAATGTTGTTCCTTCGTCAACTTTCGATTCAAAATACATTTCACCGCCCAATAATTCAACAAGACCTTTTGAAATTGATAAACCGATTCCGGTTCCGCCTTTTGCTTTTGTATATTCGTTTTCAACTTGTCCGAAACGCGAAAATACAAGCGAATATTTATCTTTAGGAATTCCTATGCCTGTGTCGCTAACTCTAAATTTTATAAAGTTTTCAATAGTTTCATATGCAATTTCAATATGTCCTTTATTTGTAAATTTCAATGAATTGTTTATTAAATTATTAAAAATTTGTTTTAATCTAAATCCGTCTGTATTTATTATTATTTCAGATTTTTTGAAATCCGGGTTAATAAGAATTTCAACGTTATTTTTTCTCATAAATTGATTTTCGAAAAGCACAACAACTTCTTTTATAATTTCATCTATATTTATTTCTTCGCGAACAATTTTTAACTGACCGCTCTCTATTTTTGAAATATCCAAAATATCATCAATAATATTTAAAAGTTGCAATCCGCTTGTTCTGATAATTCTTATATATTCGATTCTTTTTTCCGGAGATAAATCTATTTCTTCCAATAATTGACTAAAACCAATAATTCCGTTCATAGGAGTTCTTATTTCATGCGACATGTTTGCCAAAAATGTAGATTTTAATTTATCTGCTTCTTCAGCCTTATTTTTAGCAATATTTATTTCATTAATATTTTGTTTTATTTCAGATATATCCGAAATTGTTCCTATTCCGGCAAGTTTATTTTTGTATATAATTCGCATTATATTAAAATCAACCCATTTTTCTTTGCCGTTTTTATAAATGATTTTTATTTCATGTCGAGGTAAAGCTATTTCTCTGTTTATTGTTTTCTGCCAAATTTCCAATACATTTTCTATCATTTCAGGCGAAATAATTTTTTCGAAACTCATTTGCAGAAATTCATCGTTTGAATATCCGAGTATTTTTGTGCAACTTTGGTTTGTGTAAACAAATTTATTTTCCTGAAAAATAAAAATACCGTTTGGACTTAGCTCTGCCAAAAGTTTAAATTTTTCTTCGCTGTTTGCAAGCTCATCTTGTGCCAGTTTTATTTCGTTGATATCTCTAACAACTGCCATTATTCTTTGGTTTTCGCCAATTATAGCTTTCTTTAATGTTATTGATGTCCAAAATAGTTTTTTGTCTTTTGCTTTTGAAAGCCAGTTAAATGTGCTTACTTCTTCTATTGTTGCCTGAAATATTTTTTTTAGTGCATTTGAAGAATCATAAGGTCTTTCGCCGTAACTTAAATCTCCGATTGACATATTTAATATTTCTTCTTTTGAATAACCAAACATTCTTATAACCGCATCATTTACATCTAATATTTTTCCGGTTTCTTGTTCATGAATAAATATGCCTTCAAATGTTGAATTGTAAATATTTCTACATTCTTCTTCCGATTTTTTTAATTGATTAAATAAATCTTTGTAATTTTCATAAGCACTTTTTATTTCAAGTGTCTGATTGTCAATTATTTCTTTATTTAAAATTTTTTCGGTTATTTCTCTTGATGTTGTTAATATAAAATTTTCGGTAAATGAAATTACACTTTCTAAAATTCTCCAATTTCCCTTTTTGTCGGCAAATCGAATTGTTATTCTTTTTACATCAAAATTTGTTATGGTCTTTTTATTTTTTTCCAAAAGATATTTTTCAAAAATAATCATTAATGAAGTTTTGTCTTCATTATGAATATAATCAAAAATATTTTTCCCTTCAATATCAGATATTTCATAACCGAAATTTCTTATTGAAGGACTTGCATAAATAATTTTTGGATTTACATTAAAACTTAATGAAATTATATAATCGCCGGTGTTTTCAGCTATAAGTTTATATTGTATTTCACTTTGTCCGAGAAGTGATTTTAATCTGACATTTTCCGACTCACTTTTTTTTAATAATTCATTAATAAAATCCTTGTCGGTATTTTGATTTGAATTTAACGAATTAGCTTTTTTTTTTATATTAGATAAATCTTTTGTGAAAATAATATTTCCGCTAAAATTGCTTTCCGGATTATGAATCGACACGATTTTTCTTATAACAAGAAGCGATTTATTGTCGGCTTTTTTTTGCAATATTTCTATTTCCGATTTTTCTTTTGAAATTATCTTTTTCAAATTTTCTATCGGATTATTTTTATCGTTCAAATAAAAATCGGTATAATTTTTATCAATAATATCTTCTCTTTCAAAACCGGTTTGATTTAGAAACTCGTTATTGCAATTTAATATTTTTCCTTTTTTATCGGTTATATAAATACCGTCGGGAGCATTTTCATAAAGTGTTTTATATAATATATTTTGGTTTTCGAGGGTTTTCTTTTCAGTAATATTTTTACAAAATGCAAGCGATTCGCCTGTCGACATTTTAAATGCATCTATTTGAATATAAACTTCTTTACCTTTTTTGTTTAGAATTCTGGTTTCGTAACTTTTCTTTTCGTTTATTCCAAAACTTATTATTTCTCTTAGCTCAAACAGTGTATTTGCAGGAGAAAGCAATTCAAATATATTTTTATTTGTAAGTTCTTCGGTTGAATATCCGGTAATTTCTTTTGTTGAATCGTTGGCATAAATTATTTCGCCGTTTTTGCCTATTTGGATTATTGATATTGGTGTATTTTCTGTATAAATTCTAAATTTTTCTTTAAATGTATATAAATCTTTATTTATTGTTTCCAGTTCGGTATTTGATTTTTCGGCTAAATTTTTCTTTTCTTTTATTTCAATTAGCTTTTTTTCGGTCTCTTCCAACTCGTGTTTTAGCCTAATTATCTTTTGCTTATATATTTCTTCTTGAATTTTGGACATATTTCTTTATAAATTGTTCTTAACAAATTTAAATAATTTTAATGAATATATTAATTTTACACCAAATTAATATTTATATATAAAAATATTTATCATGAACAAAATAGCTTTTATTACCGGCGCATCAGCCGGAATTGGGAAATCAACAGCAATTATGCTTGCAAAAAATTCCTATAATATTATTATTTCAGGTCGAAGAAAAAATTTATTAGATGATTTAAAAAAACAAATCGAATCTGATTATCAAGTTGAAGTTATTACTCTAAATATCGACGTAAGAAATCGTTCTGAAGTTGAAAAAAGCATTAATTCGTTGCCCGAAAATTGGAAAAATATTGATGTTTTAATTAATAATGCCGGTTTAGCTGCCGGAATGAGCCCTATTCAATCCGGAGATATTGAAGATTGGGAAAAAATGATAGACACAAATGTTAAAGGTCTTTTGTATGTTTCGCGTGCAATAATGCCAATTATGGTTGAACGAAAAACCGGACATATTGTTAATATCAGTTCCGCTGCCGGAAAAGAAACTTATGCAAACGGAAATATTTATTGTGCCACAAAACATGCTGTTGAATCGCTCACAAAAGCCATGAGAATTGATATGTTGCCACACGGAATTAAAGTTTCATCGGTGTCGCCCGGAATGGTAGAAACAGAATTCTCTTTAGTTAGATTTAACGGAGATGAAAAACGTGCAGCCGACATTTATAAAGGTATTGATGCACTTTCGGCCGATGATATTGCTGATACAATTGAATTTATTATTAACAGACCAAAGCATGTTAATATCAACGATATATTTATTATGCCCACAGCTCAAGCTACAACAACTTATGCCGTGAGAAACACCTAATACCGAACGCTTATCATGAAACCGAAAATATATTTTCGTAACATGCTAATCCTTCGGCATTATACTAAATATATTGATGATATTTTGATAGCGGTTTTAGTATAAGTTGTTGGTAAGTTTATTTTTGCAGTTTGTATAATATTAATATTTTAACAAAAACTATTATATAAATTTGTTCTGATTTTTATTTTTTAACTAAAAATATTTTTATGATGAAAAAAGTCTTTTTTTCCTTGTCGTTTTTGTTGATATTTTTTGCTTCTTGCACAAAAGTCAACATTCCAAAAACAGAAACAAATAATCCTTTACTGATGAAATTTAATACTCAATTTGAAGTTCCTCCTTTTGCAGAAATTAAAATAGAACATTATGTTCCTGCTTACGAAGAAGCTCTTAAAACACACAATTCCGAAATTGAAGCTATTGTTAACAATTCCGAAGAACCAACTTTCGAAAACACAATTGAAGCTTTTGAAAAAAGCGGCAGATTATTATTGGTTGTCGACAATATTTTCAATAACATTAAAAGTGCCGACACAAACGACGAAATGCAAAAAATTGCTAACGAAATGTCGCCAAAATTGTCTGAACATTATGATAATATTAAACTTAACGAAAAACTTTTTGCCAAAATTAAAACTGTTTACCTTAAAAAAGATAAATTAAATTTATCTGTTGAACAAAACACTTTGATTACAGAAATTTTTAGAAGTTTTGAATCGGGCGGAGCAAATTTACTTGCCGATAAAAAAGAAAGATTAAAAGAAATTAATCAAAAATTATCTGCTCTTACTCTTCAATTCGATGATAATTTATTAGCAGAAAACAATAATTTTAAACTTATTATTGATAAAAAAGAAGATTTATCCGGATTGCCCGAAGACGTTATTTCTATTGCCGCCGAAACTGCAAAACAAAACGGAAACGAAGGAAAATGGATGTTTACTCTTCACAAACCAAGCCTTATTCCTTTTATTCAATATTCCGATAAAAGAGAACTTCGCGAAAAAATGTTTAAAGCATATTCAAACATGGGAAATAACAACGACAAGTTTGATAACAAAAAATTAATTAACGAAATTGTAAATCTCAGACTCGAAAAAGCTCAAATCTTTGGTTTTAAAAATTATGCTCAATATGTGCTCGAAGATAAAATGGCTAAAACACCCGAAAATGTTCTAAATTTACTCGATAAAGTTTGGGATCCTGCACTAAAAGCAGCCAAAAATGATGCAATAGAATTCCAAAAAATTATTGACAAAGAAAAAGGCGGTTTTAAACTCGCAACTTGGGACTGGTTCTACTATGCAGAAAAACTTCGCAAACAAAAATACAATTTAAACGACGAAGAATTAAAACCATATTTTGAACTCGAAAACAGCATTAACGGTTTATTTACAACTGTTAATAAATTATACGGTTTAAAAATCGAATTACTTAAAGATTTACCTGTTTATAATCCAGATGTGAGAGCTTACGATGTTAAAGATGCCGACGGTTCGCACCTCGGAATTATTTATATGGACTTTTTTACTCGTCCTTCTAAAAGCTCGGGAGCTTGGATGACCGAATTTATCGGCGAATACAAAGTTGACGGAAAAAGAATGGCTCCCGTAATTTCAACTTGTTTCAATTTCTCAAAACCTTCCGGCGAAACTCCCGCATTACTTACTTTCGACGAACTTACAACTTTATATCACGAATTCGGTCATGCACTTCACGGACTTCTCGGAAATACAACATATCTTTATCTTTCCGGAACAAACGTAAAACGCGATTTCGTTGAACTTCCTTCACAATTCCTCGAAAATTGGGCAACCGACAGAAATAATTTGAAAACAATTGCAAAACATTATAAAACCGGTGAAGTTATTCCTGATGCACTTATTAATAAAATCGAAAAAAGTTCGCATTTTAATCAAGGATTTGCTGCTGTTGAATATCTTGCCGCTTCATATTTGGATTTATCTTGGCATTCGATTACCGAAAAAGCCGATTTTGATGTAACAGCTTTTGAAAACAAAGCTATGAACGAAAAAGGTATTATAAGCGAAATTATTCCAAGATACAGAAGCACATATTTTGCACATATTTTCCGCGGCGGTTATGCTGTTGGTTATTACAGTTATATATGGGCCGAAGTTCTTGATGCCGATGCTTTTGAAGCATTTAAAGAAAACGGAATTTTCGACCAAAAAACTGCTAAAGCATTCAGAGAAAATATTCTTGAAAAAGGAGGTACAGAAAATCCGATGGAATTATACAAAAAATTTAGAGGCTCTGAGCCAAGTACCGACCCGCTTTTAAAAAGAAAAGGTTTTTTGTAGAAAAATAATATTGTAATATAAAAAATGGACTGTCTAAAATAATTGAGTTTAATAAATTATTAAGTGATTATCTATTTTGTTTTCAGTCCACAGTTCTCAGTATGCAGTCTTCAGTAATTATTAATTTTTTACTGAAGACTGCGAACTGAATTTCCGTTTAAAGTGTTTGTTTCTTCGCTGATTATTGTAAATTGAAATGCATTGTAATCATCTGCTTTTACTAAGTTTACTGATAAAATAATCAATAGAATGCTTATATAAATATTTCTCATAATCAGTTGTTTATATAATATTTTTTAAATTAAAAATGATTAGTGTGTCTGTATATGAAGAAAATGGTTCCAATCTTAATTTATACCTTTCATATCTTATCATCCCGACATTCTGACACCAAAAAGCTCTATATAAATCATTATAGTCTAAAACGATTACATTATTGTAATATAATTGGTTGTAATAATCTAAGAAAGTTCTGCCAAGTGTAATTTGATTAGGACTATCAATATTGTACACATCTTGAATAATTTTTTCATATTCAATATTT
>DZBS01000005.1 GCA_022729995.1 Draconibacterium orientale
GCATTAAAGTCATAATTTCTTGAGAATTTGTATGCCCGAATTTTAAATTTTGAGCGGACGTAAATCCAAAAGTCATAAGCAATATCGAAAAAAGCGTTAATTTTAAAAGGTGTTTCATCTGTTTATTTTTTAATTGTTTTTAAATGTCTGGTAGGAACATCCTAAATAATCATTCGTTTGTGTGTCGATAGAATTACATGGATGTTTCATGTGTGTATATATTTATTTGTTTTTAAAAAGATAACAAAGGAACTTATTTTCAGTAACTCCTTGTTTGTAGAACTTTATCTGCAATAATTTTAATTTTAATAACCTAATTTTTTCAGAACGTCGTCGCTGACATCATATTTTGAATCGGAATAAATTAAGGAAACATTTCCGGCTTTGTCGAAAATAAATCCGTAACTTCCTTCTGTAGCAATTTGTTTGATTGCGTTATAAACTTCATCTTGAATTGGTTTAACAAGTTCTTGACGTTTTTTATAAAGGTCGCCTTCGTCGCCAAAATATTTTTCTCTTAACTCACCTGCTTGTTTTTCTAAAGCAACAATTTCATCTTCTTTTTGTTTTTTCATTTGAGCAGAATACATTGCGCTTTCTGTTTGATATTCTTTATATTTTTTTTCAACAACAGCGTATTTTGCCTCAACTTCTTTTTGCCATGTTTTGGCAATTTCATCGAGTTTTGTTTGAGCGTTTTGATATGAAGGAATTTTACTTAAGATATACTCTGTATCAACATAAGCATATTTTTGAGCAAATCCGAATGATGACAATACTGTAAAAAGTATCAATAAAATGCTGAATTTTTTCATAATCTTGTTTTTTTTGTTAATATGATTGATTTTAACAATTAATACAAAAATGGTGCAAATTAAAATTGTTGTCCCATTACAAAGTGAATTTCACCACCGTGAGCACCGGCAGCTTCGCCCGGAACATTATCAAATCCGTATCCCCAATCTAATCCTATTAATCCAAGCATTGGTAAGAAAATTCTAACACCTGCTCCTGCCGATCTGTATATATTAAACGGGTTGAATTGTCGGAATTCCGACCAAGCATTTCCGCCTTCAACAAAAACAAGTCCGTAAATAGTTGCTGCTTGGCTGAGAACAACCGGATATCTCATTTCTAATGAATATTTCACATACATATTTCCGCCTTCGGAAGGAGTTAAAGTACCGTTTTTATATCCTCTAAGTCCAATTACATCTGTTCCGTATGAATAATAACCCATTCCGTCTCCGCCTAAGCTGTATCCGCCTAAAGGTGAATAACCTATTTCTTTATTATAAAAACCTAAATATCCGAAATCGGCACGAGTATTTAGAACCAAATCTCCGACAACTTTGGTAAACCATGATGATTTGAAAGTCCATTTGTGATATTCAATCCAATGATATTTGTCTTGAGCATCAAGATTTGTATAATCTTTTTTGTTTAACAGTGAATATGGCGGAGTTAATTCAATTCCCAAAGAAAAACTTGAACCTGATCTTGCGTATAACGGATTATCAACCGAGTTTCTTCCAAATACAGAACTAAATGTAAAATTATTATAAATACCGTTAGAAATATTTCTGAACACTGCCCAATCGTTTAAATTATATTGTTGATAACCAAAAGCATTATATAAAGTAAAAAAGTCGTCAGGCCATTTTAATCTTCGTCCGAGACCAACGCTTGTACCCAAAATTTTTGCATCGGCTCTTAAATCGGAAGCTTTATCGGCATAATTTGATTGTAAATTATAGTAAAGTGAAACAGAAAGTGAATTTGGTTTTCGTCCTCCAAGCCAAGGTTCTGTAAATGAAACACTGTAATATTGATATCTTGAGCCGTTTGTTTGTGCTCTTAAACTTAGTTGTTGTCCGTCGCCCGTTGGCAAAGGTCTCCAAGAATCTTTATCGAAAAAGTTTTGAATAGAAAAATTATTGAATGATAAACCGAGTGAACCAACGAGCATTCCTTGTCCCCAGCCTCCTGAGATTTCAACTCTGTCGTTTCCTCTTTCAACAAGTGCATATTGAATATCAACACTTCCGTCGCTTGGATTTGGAATTGGTGTCGGAATAATATTTTCGGGATCAAAATGTCCTAAGTTTGCAATTTCTCTTACCGAACGAATAATATCACTTTTGCTGAAAAGTTCTCCGGGAAGAGTTCTAAGTTCACGACGAATAACCACATCGTTGGTTCTGTCGTTTCCGGTAATTATTACATTATTAATTCTTGCTTTTTGACCTTCATACATTACAAGTTGAATATCAACAGAATCGCCTTCGATTTTAGTTTCAACCGGAGTAACGTTGAAGAACAAATATCCGTTATCCATATATAAATTACCAACAGCATCTTCGTCCATATTTAATCTGTCGGAAAGTTTAAGTTCATCGTAAACATCGCCTTTCTTAATTTTAAGATTTGCATTTAAAATTTCAGTTGGGTAAATGGTATTTCCAATCCAAGAAATGTTTCTGAAAAAATATTGTTTTCCTTCGTACATATTTATAGAAATATTCACATTTCCTTCTTTGCCGTCAAATACTGAATCACGAACAATTCTCGCATCTCTGTATCCAAGTTTATTGTATTCTTCAATAATTTTTAATTTATCTTCAGTATATTTTGTTTTAATATATTTTGAAGGTTTAAATAAACCGTAAAACCTTTTTTCCTTGGTTTCCTTAAGAAGTTTTCTTTTGAATTTTAATTGAGTAAACACTGTTACATTTTCCAAATTAATGTTATCAATTTTTGTTTTTTTATGTTTATTGATATAAATATTTAAAATAACGGCGTTTTGAAATGCAGTATCGGTTTTTTGATTTATTAGAACAGATGTTCTTGAAAATCCTTTTTCGGAGAAATAATTTTTAATTATATTTTCAGAGTTAACTAAAATGTCGTCGTTAATTTGTTTTCCTTTAGCTAAATTGAGTTTTGTATTAAGCTCTTCTTTGTCGGAATTTTTGATACCAAAATAAAATACTCCTGAAACTCTTGGTCTTTCTTGCAAATAAACCTCAAGCCAAATTTTACCGTCTTCAATTTTTGTAGCTCTTATAGATACATCTGAAAACATTTTTTGTTCCCAAAATTTCTTAACTGCATTTGTAATTTCATCGCCCGGAATCATTATTTTTTGACCTTCTTGCAATCCGGAAATTTGAACCAATGTAGATTTATCAAGATATTTAATCCCTGAAACTTTTAATTCTGCAATTTCATATTCTTGAGGATTTTCATAATTAATTTGTTCTTGCGAAAAGCCTGTTTTTAAAATTGAAATTAATATTAAAAGGAAAGATATTTTTTTCAGCATCTGTTTTATGTTTATTTGAGTCAGAATTTTATTTTTTAAATTTTGAATTGCAAATATGATATAATTTTTTTTATTTGTAAATTAAAGAATGTTAATTTTAAAGCAATCTGTTAAATATGTTTAAATTTGCTCTTCTGTTTTGCCGAATCTCCTGTCTCTCTTTTGATATTCAATGATTGCTTCGAAGAAATGTTTTTTCCTAAAATCGGGCCAAAGAATGTCGGTAAACAATAATTCGGAATAAGAAATTTGCCACATAAGAAAATTACTAATTCTTAGCTCACCGCTTGTTCTTATTAACAAATCGGGGTCGGGAAAATATTTTGTTTGAAGATGTTCGGTTATTGTTTTTTCGGTAATTTCTTCAACCGAAATTTCATTATTTTTAATTTTCTCGGCTATTTTTTTTATTGAAGATGTTATTTCGCTTCTTGAGCTGTAACTAATTGCCAAAATCAACGTGAGACCTGTGTTACTGTCGGTTTTATCAATTAAATCGTAAAGTTTTTTTAATACTTTGGGAGGTAAAGAATCAGAATTGCCGATGTGTTTTACTCTGACATTATTTTTCATTAGAGTTTCTGTTTCATTCTCAACAGCCGAAACAAGTAATGACATAAGTGCATCAACTTCCGCTTTGGGTCTGTTCCAATTTTCGGTTGAAAATGCGTATAATGTTAAATATTTTACTCCTGATTCTCCGGCTGCTTCAACTGCATCTCTAACAGCTTGAATTGCGTTTTTATGTCCGAATATTCTTTGGTTTCCTTTTTTCTTTGCCCAACGCCCGTTGCCGTCCATAATTATTGCAACATGCTGCGGAATATTTTGAGGGTTAATTTTTTCTAATAAATTCATTTTAAAAAAATTTAATCATTTTTTTGATATGCCGGACACCATTTTTTATTGCTTTTAAAATTGTATGTAACAATAAGTGATGCAACAGAATACCAATCTTTGCTTTTGTCGTTTGTTATTTGCTTTATTGCCGACAAACTATTTGTAGGAATATAATTATTATCGGGCAACAAATCCAATTTATCTGTAAAAGTATTTCTGTATGCCCATTCAACAGCAATTCTCATTCTTTTTGAAACAGAATATTTTCCGCCAACACCAATCGGTATTGCTAAATTTACCGGCGATGTTGATGAAGGAGCAATAAACATTGCAATTCCTGAAGTTAAATACGATGTGAACTCATTTTTTTTGCCCGGAATAAATTCAAAAAAATTAAATTCTCCTTGAAGTCCAATTTCATATATTTTATTAGAGAAAGACCAGTTTCTGGTTTGTTGATATTGATTTGGAAAATCGGAATCGCTACCGCTAAAACTTGCTTGAAGAATGTTAAATCTTACAGAATAAAACGAGTTGAAACTATATTTTGCCAATATTCCGAAACTTGGTTTTGGCGAATAAAATAATTTGCTGTGATTAATATCTCCCATGTAATATGAAACTCCGCCCATAATTCCGGGTTCAATATTTATTTTTTGAGCTTTTGTTTCGATTAAAAAAATCAAAAAAAATAATAAAATCATTAAGTTCTTCATAATAACATTTTTAAATAAAAAAAACCGACAATACATATAATTTGCTTACAAAATAAAATTCCTGCATTTTACAACAAATTATATGACTTGGCGGTTCCTTTAAAACAATGCAATTTTTATTAAAATTTAGGCATGCTTCTCAAAGTACTTTTTAATTTGAAATAGCCTGTAATGTTAGTAAATATATATGCATCTTTGTATTCGGGTTGACCTCTAAGTGGATATCCTGTTTCTCTTGGTGCTGCAGGATCTTGTGAAACTATTGCAACTCCAAATTCATCATAAGTATATTCTAATCTTCTGTCTGCAAATTCATTTGCAATTGGGTCTGAGCCGGTTGTGTAATATCTGTTGTGAACGTCGTCTAAATAATCTGTTGTTGTATATCTGTTTGAAATTTCAATTCCGAGTCCCCATCTTCTGTCTATTGCATATCGTGCACCAAGTCCTATACTAAAAAAAGCTGCAAAACTTCCGTAAGGTTTATCGGGAGTATATGTTTGTCCTTCATAAGTATATGAAGCTTGCCCTTGTCCTTCTGTATTTAAAGGTCTTAGTTCATAAGTTACACCGTTAAGTTCTGCTTTTGGGTTAAAATATAATCCTCCTGCTCCTACTAAAACATAGGCGCTAATTTTCTTGGTTGCTCTAAGGCTCGAAAAAGTATATCTTGCCAATTCTTTTTCAGGAATAAAAGAGTATTCAAATTGAACTCCTGCTTCCCAAACGTTTGAGCTAAAACTAAGATTTCTGGCTTTTCGTCCGACACTATTTGACGAAGCGTCATCAGCTTTTAAATAAGCATAAGATATTGTAGGTTTTACAGATAAATCCTTAAGAATCCTATATCTGATTCCTGCCTGAAATGTTGGTCTTGTATATTCAAAATCCATATCTCTAATACCTAAAAAATGAGCGGCATCTTTGGCACCTCCGCCCAAATCGCCCATAAATTGATTTGTGCCTACAGCTGCGAAAATGGATAATTTTTCATTTTTCCACCTTTGTGCAATTGAAATGTTTGCAACAAGAATTGTTAGAATTAATAAGTAGATTTTTTTCATGTGTTATTATATTTAAATTTAAAGGTTACATAGTAAGCCTACAATTAACCTTTTCATTGTAAGTAATTTTATTTTCGTTATAACCATAACTCTGCTCATTTTGCAAAAATCATGGACTTTTCATAATTAAGTATTTAAAGAAATTTAACTCTGCAATTTGCAAAGAAATAATATTAATTGAAAAAATGCAAATAAAAACTTTGAGTTATTTATTATACCATAACGAATTATATTGATTTCTATTGTCTGAAAACTTTTAGTTTCTTTTATCAAAGCCCCACATCAACTTAGTTCTAAGGGTTGAAAAAAAAGTTTTATTTTCGGTTTTGAGAGTTTTTATTTTAAAATCGGCAGCTTTTATTTTTAAAATAACCGATTTATCAATTATTTCAGATTTATAGTCTACTGTTGCCATGTAATTTTCGCTTCGACTTTCAACTTTTAAAGTAAGTTCTATTGAATCGGGAACAACAATTGGTCTGACAGTTAGATTGTGCGGTGCAATTGGTGTGATAATAAAATTTTTTGAACCGGGAACTACAATCGGACCGCCTACACTTAATGAATATGCTGTTGAACCTGTTGGTGTTGATATTATTAAACCGTCGGCCCAATAGGTATTTATGTAAATATTATTTAAGAAAACTTGTATATTTATCATTGAACCTGTATCTCTTTTTTGAATTGTAATTTCGTTTAAAGCAAAATTATTTCCTTCAAAAACCTGAGGCTCAGATATTAATTCCAAGAGTGTTCGTTCTTCTATTGTATATTTTTTTTTATGAATATCCGACAATGCCGAGGGTAATTCTTCTTGTGAAATATCCGCAAGAAATCCGAGCCTTCCGCTGTTTATTCCTACAATAGGAATATCGCAATTTTTAACCAACGA
The DNA here is from genome assembly GCA_022729995.1 of Draconibacterium orientale. Lineage (GTDB taxonomy): Bacteria > Bacteroidota > Bacteroidia > Bacteroidales > JAADGE01 > DZBS01. The sequence continues at coordinate 6,841 of DZBS01000005.1, forward strand.
TGCACATTCCAAAAATGTTCCGTCGCCGCCAACGCTGAAAATTAAATCGTATTTATTTTTTTTGCAATCAATAATATTAAAAACTTCGTTGTGAAAAGGAATTGAATTTGAGTTTTCGGAAATAAATTTCAAAAATGGTTCGTAAACAGCAACATAATAATCAATTTGTTTGAAAAATTTGAAAAGAAAATCAATTGATTCTTTAAATGATTCAGAATAGTTTTTTCCGTAAACAGCTACTTTCATTTTGAGTTTTTAAGAGATTTTTTTTACAAAAGTAATTTTTCAAATTCAATTTAAAATTATTTTAAGATTTTAAATTCAACTCTTCTGTTTTCGGCTCTGCCTGCTTCTGTGTCGTTTGATGTAACGGGCTTTGTGTGTCCGTATCCTATTGCAATAAGTTTATCGGCATTGCAATCTTTTGAAATTAAGTATTTTTTTACTTCAGAAGCTCTGTCTTGCGAAAGTTTAAGATTATAATCGGGTGCTCCAACATTGTCTGTATGTCCGGAAATTTCTATTGAAATATCGTTATGAGAATTTATAAATTCCGACAAACGATTTAGTTCAGGATATGATTCTTTTTTTAAAGTGAATTTATTTGAATCGAAAAACAGATTTGGAAGCGGAACCGAAACGTTTTTTGTTAATATTTCACTGAAAGAAAATAATTTAATATCTTTTTGATATTCGTTATTTGAAGTAATTTTTGTAAGATTTACATTTCCCGACGACGGATAATATTCTTCTTTTTCTATAAAATAACCGTAATTTTTACCGTTTGGAAGTATAATAATAAAGTTACCGTTGTCGGGGTCGCTAAGTGAAAAACCAATTTGTTCGCCGGTTTCAAGATTTTCCCATTTTATTGTTGCATATAATGAATTGTCGTTATTATCGGTAATTTTTCCCGAAACAATTGTTACGGTTTCGGGTTTCATATTATCGGGTAATTTTAGAGTGTAAATATCAAAATTATCATTCTGAAAACTTGAAAAATAGGCATAATCACCTGTTGTTGAAATTTTATAACCGTATTCGTCTTTTGTTGAATTTATTTCTTTTCCCAAATTCACAGGTTCGCTCCATTCTGTCCAAGAAGTGTCGTTCAATCTTTTTGTCATATAAACATCAAATTTTCCTAATCCGCCAAGTCCGTCGGAACTAAAATAAAGTGTTTTTAAATCGGAATGTAAAAACGGACTTCTTTCGGAAAACGGTGTATTTATATTTTTCCCAATATTTATTGGTTTTGACCAACCTGTTTTTGTTTTCAGAGAAACGTAAATATCGGTGTTTCCGTTGCTTGTGCCGTGAAATTTATTTCCGTAAGGTTGATAATTTCCTACGTTTCCTTGTCGGTCGGAAATAAAAAGTATTGAGTTTCCGTCGGCAGAAATCATTGCGTCTGCTTCCCACGAATCGGGAGTATTTATAACCGGAAATATTGATTTTGAAGACCAACCGCCTTTAATTTTATCGGTGTAATATATGTCGGAATTTGAATAAAGTAATAATCTGTTTCCGTCGGCTGTAACAAAAAGAGGTGCTTCGTGGCCGTAAGGAGTGTTTAATCCTTCAACAGGAATTGGTTTTGCCCATTGATTATTTGTTTTAACCGACATGAAAATATCTTCGTTATTTTGATTAAGATTTTCGGGTCGGTTTCGTCCGCAGAAATAAAGTTTTTTTCCGTCGGCTGTTTCGGTAACTGAATATTCCCAATTGTTTGTATTAATATTCGGACTTATACTTACCGATTTGATATTTTGAAGCGGCGCTTGAAGAATTTTTATTAGTGAAATTAGTCTTTTATCGTTGTTAAAATATTCGATATTGGTATTAATAATTTTTATTGCTCCGTTGTAATCTTTTGTATTTATTGATTTTTCTATAACTTTCATAAGTGCCAAAAAAGCAGTTTCTCGAGGTGCTGCGTTATTAATAAATTTCAAATATTGTGGTTCTTCTGTTGAAACATAGTCTTTATAAAGATTTAATTCCGAAGCTCTTATAGCAAGTTCTTTATTTTTTCTTGAAACATCGTCATAGAAAGGATAATCGGGATATTTTTGCTCGAAATTATTTAAAATGTCGAGTTCTCCGTATATTGCATACGATTCATAAATGTTTTCCCAAAGGGTTTTGAAGTTTTCTTTTGCTTTTTCGGAGTATTTTGATGTAGGATGAGCAATAAAGAATTTTTGAAATTCGCGAAAATCACCTGATTTTTCGGCATTATAAAATTCAATACTGTCTCTTTTATCAACAATTTTATCGGCAAAATCGGAATTAGAATATATTTCTAAATATTGTGTTAATTCGAGCGGAGAATGTTTATCTTTTATTTCGATATAGGCATTTAGGCAAATTTTTTCTTTTAGTGTGTTTACCAAACTTTCCGAAATATTATATTTTGCAAGCGTTTGTGCGTCTTCAGAATTTTTCTCGATTTTTTTTGATGAATAATTAATATATCTGTAAGCCTTTAAATAACTGTATTTGTCATATAAAGTATCGGAATAAATTAATGCCAAACCATATTTTGCAACAATAACGTCTTTTGAATTTTTAACCGATTCTTTAAATATTTCTATTGCAAGTTCATATTCCTTTTCTTCAACATTTTGCAATGCTTTGGCAAGGTTTTGTGAATATCCGATATTTACAAAAAAAATAAAAAGTATTATGTTGATAAAAATCTTCATTTACAATATTTGTGATAGAATATTTATTTAACTTTTAAATTGATTTTTTATTTTGCTTCTTCTATTGAAATTATATTATTCAAAATTGCATAAACTGTTAAACCCGAAACAGTTTTTATGCCAAGTTTTTTGGTAATATTTTTTCTGTGAGTTATTACAGTGTGCGAACTTATAAATAAATTTTCTGCAATTTCTTTGTTTGTATTTCCCAATGCTATTTCCTTTAAAATTTCTTTTTCTCTTGTTGACAACTCTTCATCGTGAATTTCAGATTTTCCTGTTGATTTTTTATTGAAAATTTCTTGAAAAATCTTTTCAATATTTTGTTTGGTTTCGTTTATTAAAATATAATTTTCAAAAAATCGTTCCAAATCGTCAAAATATTTGTATGAAATTACAACTATTTTGCTTGAATCGTTTTTTTTAAATTGTGTTTTAAAAACATTTAGGCTGTTTTCAAAAAAATCGGAATTAATTATAAGCAAATCATATTTAAGTTTTTCGGATAAAACATTAGTGTTTTTGGATAATTCGGTAATTTCTTTTTCTATAATTATACTATGATATCCGCTAAATATTTTTTTTAATCCTTCTCTAATTATATATGATTTTTCGGCTAATATTATTTTTATTTCTTCCACAATAACCTCACATTCAGTTTTTTAATATTTCTTGTTCCATTTTTGAAATTACAGGAACAAGTATTGTGTCTTCAATTCGAGTATGATCTTCCATGTCTTTTTCGAGCCTGAATATTTCGTATAAAATTTGCTCTGTAATTAGATTGTTTTCCGGAGGCGGTAAATATTTTATAATTATATTTTTTAAATCTAATAATGAAGCATTTAATTCTTCGTGCTTTTCGGCGTAGTTTTTTATCGAATATTTTTTGATTTTTTCTTTAAGTTGCAAATCATTTTTTCCTTTCAAATGATATTTATACACATCTAAACAATGCGGATATACAACCAATTCCTCGTTTTTTGTGTGTTCGCCGACTTCTTTTCTGTAATTATTAAAAAACTTTTTTAAAATTTCTTTATTGTTTTTATTTCCTTCGTCTTTCCATGTCATTTCATTAATTAACGATTCAATAAAAGGAATTTTTACTTTGTTGTAATACGAATGCGATTTTGAAAGATAATCTATTGTAAAAGGTATATTTTTATTCATCAAAAGCGATTCCGAAATATAATTTTTATCGGTAAAAACTTTAATAATTTCAAGAAAAAAATCTGAATCAATTTTATATTCGGCACAAACTTGTTCAATGGTTTTATCGCCAAATCCTAATTTTATTCCGAAACGATAAATTATTGATGTGAGCAAATAATTTTCGTGAATTATTGATGAAAATTTACGTGTTTTTAATAAATCCATATTATATATTTTTAAACACTAAGTTAAAGAAATTTATTTATCAATTTAACATTTTTTGATAATGAATAAAATGAAACAAGATTTTAAAATTTATAATTAATATTGATATTATAAATCGTATTTAATAATTTTATATAAAAATTTTATATTTATAAGTTTAAACAAACCGGCTAAAACAATTGAAAACAGTATTATTGCCGAAAAGCCTAACATTCTGTTTTCTACATAATTATTAATTAAATATGCCGAAATAAATATTAGAAACGTGTATGAAATTGTGAGGAAAATAAATTTTCGGGTAACGTTAAATTTAAGAATTCTTACGGCTAAAATCATTTGAATTATTGCCGTAACAACTTGTGTAACAAGGCTTGCAATTGCAGCTCCGTAAGCTTGATATTTTGGAATTAAAATACAATTTAATATTATATTTGTTAAAAATCCGGCTAATGCCATAAAATTTAAAGCTCTCAAACTTCCGTTGGCTGTAAGTAATGTTCCAAAAATATATGAAATTGATATTGGAACAAATCCTAAAATTAAAATAGAAAACACTTTTGCCGAAACTTCAATATGACTTTCATAAAGTGCATAAATAATGTCTTTGCTGTAAAAAAACGAGCTCACCGACAAACTCACCGAAGGAATTACCAATAACAAAAAAGATAATTTTACTAAATGCGAAATATTGTCTTTGTTTTTAAGCATTCTTGCAAAAATTGGTAAAAGCAAAGCTGCAAAAAGATAAGCATATTGCGACGCAGCATCTAAAATTCTATATCCGTGTGCATAAATTCCGGATTGTGTGTCGCCGTCGGGCAATAAGCGTTCCAACATTACGGTGTCTATTCTTGTGTATGAAGTCATTAACAAAATCAGCAAAGCATAAGGATAACTTTTTCGCAGAATAACAATCAAGAATTTTATATCTATTTTAAAAGATAAATTTACCGATTTTGATAAAATAACAAAAAAAGCAACTAAAGCAGTAAAAAAATATGCAATAGTTTGAGAATAAATTAGCCACTCAATTTTAAAAGGAATATCGGTGAAATGCCCGAAAAGCAAAATACTACACAAAATTATCATTATAGTTCTGTCTAAAACCGAAATTAAACTGTCGATTTTAAAAAAATGAAGAGCCGAAATACTCGAACGCATATATAAAATAAGCGACGACAGAAATTGGTTAAAACTTAAAAGCAACAAAAAATATATTTGACGTTGGCTGTAATCTATTATAAATGAGGAAAGAAGAACCAAAACCAAATAAAATAATCCCAAAATAAATTTTAAACCTATAATGTTTGAAAAATGTTTGCTCAACAGTTGATTGTGCCTTGCAATATTCCTATTATTGAAATTTGTAATTCCAAAATCGAGAAAAATATTAAAAAGTAAAGAAAAATTGAAAAGTGTAAAATAAAACCCGTATTCATTTGCTCCAACAATGTTTTGAACAGTTCTGTCGATACCAAAAATCCAGAATGGTTTTATTAGTATATTTAGCAAAAGCAGAAAAGCCAGATTTGTTATAAATTTTTTCTTCAATTTAAACGGGGAAATTTGTAAATATTTAAAAATTGAGGATTCAAAGTTAAATTTTATTCACAAATGTAAGAATATTTCCATTTTTGATATCTATTTTTATCAAAATTTATAAACTTCTAATTTTAATAAAATTTTATGAAAATTCTTGTTAACACAAGATTGCTTATCAAAAATAAACTCGACGGAATTGCTTGGTTTTCTTATGAAACACTCAAAAGAATTACTGTTGAACATCCCGAACACGAATTTATTTTTGTGTTCGACAGAAAATATTCTAAACAATTTATTTTTGCTGAAAATATAAAAGCAATTATTGTAAATCCGCCTGCACGACACCCGATTTTGTGGTTTTTTTGGTTCGAGATTTCTTTAAAAAGAATTATCAAAAAAGAAAAACCCGATATTTTTTTATCGCCCGACGGATTTTTATCCCTTTCGTCAAAAGTAAAATCTGTTGCCGTAATTCACGATATAAATTTTTTCCACCGACCAAAAGATTTACCTTTTTCTTCAAGATTTTTCTATAATAAATTTTTTCCTAAATACGCCAAAAAGGCTGATTTTATTGCTACTGTTTCGGAATTTTCTAAGCTCGATATTTCCAAAAACTATAATATTTCACCCGATAAAATTTCGGTTGTTTACAACGGTTGCAACGAAATTTATAAACCTTTGGAAACAGAAAAAATTATTCAAATTAAAAAAGATTTAACTTCAGGAAAAGATTTTTTTATTTTCGTGGGTTCGATGCATCCGAGAAAGAATATTACAGGACTTTTCAAGGCTTTTGACATTTTTAAAGAAGAAACAAAATCGGATTTTAAACTTGTAATTGTTGGGCAAAAAATGTTTATGACAGCAGAAATTGAAAAAACTTTTTCAAAAATGAAATTTCAAAACGATGTAATTTTTACCGGAAGATTAAGCAACAAAGATTTGCACAAAGCTTTAGCTTCGTCTTTTGCTCTCACTTTTGTTCCGTTTTTTGAAGGTTTCGGAATTCCAATTTTGGAAGCAATGAATTGCAATATTCCCGTTATCACGTCAAACACAACATCAATGCCCGAAGCTGCCGGAAATGCCGCAATATTTGTCGACCCATTTTCTGTTGAATCAATAAAAAATGCTTTAATCGAAATTACTTCAAATAATGATTTAAGAATTGATTTAATTGAAAAAGGAAAAATTCACCGAGAAAATTTTTCGTGGGAAAAAACTGCCGATAAACTTTGGGAAATAATTGAAAATACTCACAGAAATGCTTAAACAATATTATAAAAATGACGTTATTGAAGCCGGTTGCGACGAAGCCGGAAGAGGTTGTTTGGCAGGTCCTGTTTGTGCTGCGGCTGTTATTCTTCCTCACAATTTTGAAAATCAATTAATTAACGATTCCAAAAAGCTTAACGAAAAACAAAGATTTTATTTAAAAGATATAATTATTAATGAATCATTGGCTTGGGCTGTTGCTTTTGTTGACAATGAAGAAATTGATAAAATAAATATTTTAAATGCTTCAATTAAAGCAATGCATTTGGCTTTGAACCAATTAAAAATAATTCCGGAACATATAATTATTGACGGAAACAGATTTAAAAATTACAAAGAAATTAATCACACTTGCATTGTAAAAGGCGACTCAAAATATTTGTCGATTTCAGCTGCATCAATACTTGCAAAAACTTTCAGAGATGAATATATGCAAAAAATTCACGCAGAATTTCCTTATTATTCGTGGGATAAAAACAAAGCTTATCCAACAATTTCACATCGTGAAGGAATAATAAAATTTGGTATTACAAAATATCATCGCAAAACTTTCAGACTTCTGCCCGACCAATATAAGCTTGATTTTTAGAAAATTAAATTATTTCAATATCATATTTATTCAATAATCCCAAAGCTCCTTCGGCGGAAAATTTGGCTTTTTTAATTTTATTTTGTTCAGGGTCTATCGAAAAATTATATGAACTTGAAAAATCTGTTTTCGACATATTGCATTTTTCAAAAACTGTAAGTTCCAAATCACAATTATCAAACGCAGCCTCCGATAAATCGACCGAATTAAAATTTGCTTCCTTTATTTCGCAATTTAAAAATTTCGTTTTCTTTAAATTATTTGAATTAAAAAAAGTATAGTTTAACACGCTTTTTTCAAAACTGATTCTGAACAAAAACTTGTCGCAGTTTGTAAAATCCAGACCGAGCAATTTGCAATTTTTAAAAATAACATTTCTCAAACCTACATTTTTCAATACAGACATACTAAAATTACAAAAATCGAAAGTGCAATCTATAAAAACTGTATCAAAAATCTCAGCTTTCATAAAATTACAACCTACAAATCTGCAACTTTCAAATTCCTGACTTGCAATATTATTTTCGGAATAATCAATTTTTACAAAATCCTTCTCAACATTAACTATTTTTTCCATTATTTAATATCATCAAATAATTTATTAGCATCATCGGTAAGTTTAGTTATAGAATCACTTTTAGTATTTTCATTACTCCCTGTTTCAATTTCTGAAACAATTTCTTTATCAAAACTGTTCAATTTGGTTTTCATAATTCCAATAATCGAATTTATTTTTGCAGAACTTTTATCGCCTGTGGCTTGTAAAAATGTTCCTAATTGCTCCATTCTTTTTTCAACTTCAAGCTTTTGGGCAATTGTTGCAGTTCCTTCTTTTAATGCTGTTGTAAATCCTTTAAATTCACGGTCTAAAACTTCATATATTTCTTTTGCTTTTCCGCTTAAATCAATTTTAATTTCTTCAAATTGCTTTTTAATTTCTTCGTTTAAAGCCGCTGTTTCGGCATCTCTTTGTTTTTTTCTGTCTAAAATATCTTTATTTTTATCGGCATAATCGTTTTTCCACATATTCAGAAACCCTTTTGCATCTTCGCTAAATGATTTTTTCTCGTCCATTTTTATATTTTTTAGTTTGATACCAAATTTACACATTTTTGTTTGAATATTCAAACTACATTTATTTTTATATCGATATTTTATTAAAAAAAAAAGGTTTATAATCATTTTTGAAAAAACATAGATTTATTAACTGAATAAAATAAAGTTTTTTATACTTTTGCGGTTCTAAAAAATTCATAAAAACACATTACACATGAAATATAATTTCGCTGAAATTGAGAGCAAATGGCAAAAATTTTGGACTGAAAACAACATCCATAAAGTTGAAATAGACAAATCAAAACCCAAATTTTATGTTCTCGACATGTTTCCTTATCCTTCCGGAGCAGGACTTCACGTCGGACATCCGCTGGGATATATTGCTTCGGATATTTACTCTCGTTTTATGCGACTTAAAGGCTATAATGTTTTACATCCGATGGGATTCGACGCATTCGGTTTACCTGCTGAACAATATGCCGTTCAAACAGGTCAACATCCTGCGGTTACAACAGCTATAAACATTGCCCGATATAAAGAACAACTCGGAAAAATCGGTTTTTCTTACGATTGGAGCCGTCAGGTTATTACATCTGACCCTGAATATTATAAATGGACCCAATGGGCTTTTATTCAAATGTTTAAACATTGGTTTAACAATAAAACAAAAAAAGCCGAACCTATTGCAACTTTAGTTTTGGAATTTGAACAATTCGGAAATCAAAATATTGATGCCGCATGCAAAGAAACACCAATATTTTCGGCTCCGGTTTGGAACGGAATGTCGCCAAAAGAGCAAGACGATATTTTAATGAATTACAGAATCGCTTTTCGTGCTGTTACCAAAGTAAATTGGTGTCCCGAATTGGGAACTGTTCTCGCAAACGATGAAGTAAAAGACGGACTTTCTGTTCGCGGCGGACATCCTGTTATTCAAAAAGACATGGAACAATGGCTTTTAAGAGTTACCGCTTATGCCGAAAGATTACTCGAATCGCTTGATTCTCTTGAATGGACTGATTCTATGAAAGAAATTCAAAGAAATTGGATTGGACGCTCGGAAGGTGCGCAAATATTATTTAATGTTAAAGATTCCGATATTAAAATTGAAGTTTTTACAACCAGACCCGATACAATTTTTGGTTCAACGTTTATGGTTATTGCTCCGGAAAGCAATTTAACACAACAACTTACAACAATGGACAATACCGAAATTGTTGACGAATATATCGAAAAAACAAAAAAACGAACAGAAAGAGACAGAATTTCCGACGCTAAAACAGTTTCGGGAGTTTTCTCCGGAAGTTATGCAATAAATCCTTTCACTTTAAAAGAAATTCCGATTTGGATTTCCGATTACGTTCTTGCAGGATACGGAACAGGAGCAATTATGGCAGTTCCTGCTCACGACAGCAGAGATTATGCTTTTGCAAAACATTTTGATTTACCTATTATTCAGGTTGTTGACGGCGGTGAAATTATAACAGAATCTTATGACGCCAAAGACGGAAAACTTATTAATTCAAATTTTTTAAACGGACTTGAAGTTAAAGAAGCTGTTACCAAAATTGTTGATGAAATTGAGAAAATGAAAATCGGCGAACGAAAAATAAATTATCGTTTGAGAGATGCAATTTTTAGTCGTCAAAGATATTGGGGAGAACCTTTTCCTGTTTATTATGCCGACGAAATTCCTCAAACAATTTCGATTAACGAACTTCCGCTTCAATTGCCTTCTATTAACGAATATAAACCTACAGAAACCGGCGAACCGCCATTAGGAAGAGCCGAAAATTGGAATACAGCCGAAGGTTTACCTTTTGAACTTAGCACAATGCCCGGATTTGCAGGCTCGTCGGCATATTATTTAAGGTATATGGATCCGCATAACAAAGAAGAATTAGTTTCGGCAGAAGCAAACAGTTATTGGCAAGATGTTGATTTATATATTGGCGGAACAGAACACGCTGTGGGTCACTTAATTTACTCGCGTTTTTGGAACAAATTTTTGTTCGACCTTGAATATACAGTTAAAGACGAACCGTTCAAAAAACTTATAAATCAAGGAATGATTCAAGGCCGTTCGAGCTTTGTATACAGAATAAAAGGAACAAATATTTTTGTCAGCAAAAATTTGAATTCCGAATATGATATAAGCGAAATACATGTTGACGTAAATATTGTTCATAACGACATTCTTGACATAGAAAAATTCAAAAATTGGCGACCCGAATTTAATAATGCCGAATTTATTTTAGAATCCGACGGAAAATATCGTTGCGGATTTGCAGTTGAAAAAATGTCTAAATCATTATATAATGTTGTAAATCCTGATGATATAATTGAACAATACGGAGCAGACACATTTAGAATGTATGAAATGTTTTTAGGTCCGGTTGAGCAAGCAAAACCTTGGGATACCAACGGAATTGAAGGAGTTCACAAATTTTTGAAAAAACTTTGGAACTTATTTTATGATAAAGACGATAAATTTATTGTAAACAATGATATTCCTTCTTCTGAAGAACAAAAAATAATTCATAAAACTATAAAAAAAGTAGAAGAAGATATAAAACGATTTTCATTTAACACAAGCGTGAGCGCATTTATGATTTGTGTTAACGAACTTTCTGTTTTAAATTGTCATAAAAAAGAAATTCTGGATAAATTAATGATTATTTTATCTCCTTTTGCGCCGCATATTGCAGAAGAAATGTGGAGTTTATCCGGAAATAATGAAACAATAAATAAAGCAAAATTTCCTATTGCAGAAGAAAAATATTTAATTGAAGAAAACGTTAATTATCCTGTTGCATTTAACGGAAAAACGAAATTTACATTTGTTGTTTCTGCAGAAACAAAACCGGCTGAAATAGAAAAAATGATTATTGAAGATTCAAGAACAATAAGTAAATTAGAAGGGAAAATACCCAAAAAAATAATAATTATTCCGGGAAGAATGATAAATATTGTTCTCTAAATAATAAAATTGTCAATTTTACAAAACATAATTTCTATATTTAACATTTTTTAACATATAGTTATTAACAATTAAGTAATTGGTTTATTTCACTAATAATTAACTACTTAAAAAAAGTTATTAACAAAAAAGTTAAAAAAGACGTTGAATAATGTAATAAAAATCTTACAAATAGAAATTTCACCCGTTGACAATGAAAAAAAAAGGAATAACTTTGCAGTGTCTATCCAAATTATAAATATTTAGTTTAAATAATTTAAATTGATTACCTCAATATGAGACAATTAAAAATCACTAAATCAATTACCAATCGCGAAAGCGCATCTTTAGACAAATACTTACAAGAAATCGGAAAATACGATTTAATTAGTGTTGAAGAAGAAGTGGAACTCGCACAAAGAATTAGAAAAGGCGACAAAACAGCAATTGAGAAACTCACAAGCGCAAATCTCAGGTTTGTTGTATCCGTAGCTAAACAGTATCAAAACCAAGGACTTAGTCTTCCAGATTTAATAAATGAAGGAAATCTCGGACTTATAAAAGCAGCCGAAAAATTTGACGAAACCAGAGGTTTTAAATTTATTTCTTATGCAGTATGGTGGATTCGTCAATCAATTATGCAGGCAATTAACGAACAATCAAGAATTGTAAGACTTCCGTTAAACCAAGTAAGTTCATTAAGCAAATACCACAAAGCGGTTGCCGAATTTGAACAAGAACACCAAAGAAAACCTTCTTCGGACGAGTTATCGGTGATTCTTGAAATTTCAAAAGACAAAGTGGTTGCAACGATGAAAGTTTCGGGAAGACACATTTCTGTTGATGCTCCTTTTGCTGAAGGCGAAGACAACAGCTTACTTGACGTTCTTTCCGACGACGATTCTCCAATTGCAGACGGCGGACTTATGAAAGAATCATTAAGCAAAGAAATTGAAAGAGCTTTTTCTACTTTAACAGACAGAGAAAGAAAAATTCTTAAATTATCTTTCGGAATTGGCGGAGTTGAAATGTCGCTTGAAGAAATTGGTCAACAATTTGGTTTAACAAGAGAAAGAGTTCGACAAATTCGCGAAAAAGCTATTAAAAGATTAAGAACTACTTCAAGAAGTAATCTGTTAAAACAATATTTGGGATAATATCTTTTTAAAATACATACTTTTTTTTGACTTGAGTTCGCAATTTCTTGCGGACTCATTTTATTTTAACAAAAATTAATGTGCCGCAAAACCTAATGCTGCAATGCTTACAGTTACTCCTTCAACTTTATTTAATTCGTCAACACACGCCATTAATGTCGACCCTGTTGTGATAACGTCATCAATTAACAAAACATGTTTATTTTTTATCAGTTCGGGTTTTTCAATTTTAAAAACCGATTCAACATTTTTTCTTCTTTCAGCAAAAGATTTTTTTGTTTGAGTTTCATTATTAACAGTTCTAACCAAAACATTTGTTTCCATAGGAATTTCCATAATATCGGACATTCCTTCACCAATTACTTCACTTTGATTATATCCTCTTTTCCGCAATTTTGAAGGATGCAAAGGAACCGGAATTATAATATCTGTATTGGAAAAAACCGAACCTGAAATTTCAGCAGCAAAAAATTTACCAAGCTCAACACCAATATCCGAACGTCCGTTATACTTCAGTTTATGAATAACTTCCCTGTATTTGCTTCCTTTTGAAAAATTAAAATATGCTGTTGCATGCTTTACTTCACTTAAACCCCAAAAAAGTTTTTCAACAGCATTTTCCGGTTCTTTATGAAAATTCGTTCTGGGTAAATCATATAAACACATTGTACACAAAACTTCTTCCTGCTCATTCAAACCCGTTCCGCAAGCAGAACAATTCTTTGGAAAAAACAAAAAAACGAACTCTCTAAGATAAGAATATACAATTCCGATAATTTTTTTTCTAATTTTCATCAAAAAACTTTATTTTTGTAAAATATTTTATACTTTTATATCATAGAATTTTAGTGCCAAACTTTTAATACAAATTTTAAACCGAAATTCTAAATTATTCTTTTGATATTAATCCTGAAAAATAAAAAAATGAAAATTGTAAACATCTTTTTAGCAGCCACATTTTTACTTTTTGTAACAAGTTGCAAAAACCTCAAAGAAGATAAAGAAATTGTAGACGAAGATACGATTGATGTTGAGGTAATTAACAATAATATTGATTCGTCTGAAAACGTCGATACTTTAACAGCAAAATTAGATACTGCAAGAATTCTTGTGAAAGACACTGTTAATTCAAAACTTGAAACAGAAAAAATTGAACCTATAATGGTCGAAAATGAAGACGGTTCTTTGAAAAAAGTATCTGACGAAGAAATAAAAAATGAGGAAACCAAACTTCTTAAACAAAAAAAACCTCACGTTAAAAAGTTTTATATTATAGCCGGAAGCTTTCAAAACATGAGTAATGCAGTAAATCTTCGTACATTTTTCAAAAGCAAAGGATATCCGTCAATGATTCTTTACCCTTACAGAGGCTACAACAGAGTTGCAACCGGTTCATACCCCGAAAGAAATTCGGCGGAAAGAGACATAAAAAAATTCCGTTCGATGAATCTTTTTTATGAAGGTGAAAAAATCGAATTTTGGTTGCTTTGGAGATAAAAGAATAAAAACAATTAGAAAGTTTGCATTTTCTTGACATTTCAAACCAAGAAATAAAAATAATTTCTTGGTTTGAAATGTCTTTTTTAAAATCAATCTAAAAATTTACTTCTGCAAGTGCAATTAAAACTTTTTCGAGTTTTTTTCGGGCTTCCGACGATGTGCAATTATAATTATTCATATCTATAAAAAAAGCTGTTTCTCTTCCCGATTTTGTTTTTACATATCCTGCATAAGCTGCTACATATCTTATCGAACCGCTTTTTAAGTGCATATTATTTTCGGCAAAAGAATTTAAACACAAACTCTTTACGGTTCCGTTTACTCCGGCAACAGGCATCGATTCGTAAAAACTGTCAAAATTCTTACTTTTTGTTTTCATATATTTCAACATAAAAACCATTTGCTTTGCAGTTACAGTATTATATCTGGAAAGTCCGCTTCCGTCGTTTAACGACATTCCGCCGACATCCATTCCTTTGCTTTTCCAAAAATTTTCCATATAAGAAGATGCTTCTTTTGTTGACGAATTTTTTATTCCGGATAATCCTATTTGACACAAAAGTGTTTCTGCATATAAATTTAAGCTTCTAAAATTTGTTTCTTTAATTATTGTTGTCAAATATGGCGAAACGGTTTCATAAAGTAATTCATGTTTTAATGAATCAATTTCAGCTAATTCCGGATTTTCGCGATACGTTGTAAATCCTTCGGAAAAATTAATTCCGAATATTTTTAATTGTTTTGAAAATTCGGAAACTAAAAAAATAGCCGGATCGGGAATTGAACCTTTTATTTCGTAAGAATCTTTTCCTTTAGGCAATTCGCCTCTTATGTATCTGAAATTTGAATAAGGAGCACCAAAAATGTAAGAATTATCGGAATTTGTGTCGCTTGCTTTAACCTGATTATCAATTACAAGCCCGTCAATTTCCGGAGATACAGATAATATTTCGCATTTATCGCCGACATTTGTTCCTGTTTTGTATGTTATTGTATACATATTGTCAAAAACGGATAAGCCGTTTGGTCCGGCTCCAAAATAATTTCCCATATCTTCCCAAGCCCACGAAGGCGGAACAATATCGTAACAAAATACTCTGGAATCGCCGACTAACTTGCCGTTGACAGAAGAAATTCCTTTAATTTTAATAGCGTTTATCCAATCGTTCATGAATTTATTCTGATTTCCGTTATTAAAATATTTTGAACCTAAAGTTGGATCACCGCTGCCTTTAATAATTATATATCCGTTAAGTTCGGACGTTGCCGAATCTATATTTCCCACATATTCTACACGAGTTTTAAACCTAAAATTTGAACCCAAAACTTCCAAAGCTGTTGCAGTAGTAATTAATTTTTGTGTTGATGCCGGAGCCAAAGCCAAATCGGGATTTAAAGACGAAAGAACTTCGCCAGAATTAATATCGACAGCATAAAAAGTAAGTCCGGCATTTTTTAAACTTA
This sequence comes from Draconibacterium orientale, assembly GCA_022729995.1. Classification (GTDB taxonomy): domain Bacteria; phylum Bacteroidota; class Bacteroidia; order Bacteroidales; family JAADGE01; genus DZBS01. The sequence continues at coordinate 22,477 of DZBS01000005.1, forward strand.
AATCATTTTTAAATTCATTTACGGCAATATTTAAACTGTTATTTTTGTCTGATAATTTTTGAGCACACGATTCAATAAAAAATCCGGTTAAAATGAACATTATCAACATCAAACTCTTTAATCCTTTCATAAATTTGTTTTTTATTTTGTGGTAAAGATATTATTTTTTTAATAATTTTAAATCACGAAATTTTCAATATTGTTTTAGTTTATTTTTTCAATATTAATTTCTTTTAGAATACATTTATGTAGATTTGCATCAAAATATTAATAATGAATTTTACCGATACACATACACATCTTTTTGCTAAAGAATTTGATTCAGACAGGAATCAAGTTATTGAAAACGCAATAAAATCGGGCATTACAAAAATGATATTGCCTTGTATAAAATCATCGGATATAGAAATTTTGAATAAATTAGCAAAAGAATATCCAAAGAATATTTTTCCTTCAGTCGGACTTCATCCTTCCGAGGTGAAAGAAAATTTTGAAGAAGAACTTTCAATAATTTTCGATAGCGCCAAACTCGAAAATTATATTGCAATTGGCGAAACAGGTATTGATTTATATTGGGATAAAACATTTATCGACATTCAAAAAATATCATTCGAAAAACAAATTATCTTTGCAAAAGAAATGAAATTACCAATAATTATTCATGTTAGAGAAGCATTTGATGAAGTTTTTGAAATTGTTGACAAACATCACAACGAAAATCTTTTTGGCGTTTTTCACAGTTTTACCGGAAATATAAATGAAGCAAAACACATTTGCGAATACGGGAATTTTAAAATGGGAATCAACGGAATTGTTACATTCAAGAAATCGGGTTTAGATAAAATTATTAGCGAAATTGATATAAATAAAATAATTCTTGAAACAGATTCTCCATATCTTTCTCCATCGCCAAAAAGAGGAATGCGTAATGAAAGTTCGCATATTATTTACATTGCCGAAAAAATTGCTGAAAATAAAAATATCGATTTAAAAGAACTTTCAGAAATTACCAACAAAAATGCAATAGAATTATTTGGTAATAGATTAAAGAATTAAATTTAATAATCTAAAAAATGGGGACTTTAAAAACATTTAATATTAAGAAAATGAAACATCCAAGTATGACTCTTGAAATACAAAATAAATATTATTAAGGATGTTCCTATGTAACCTTTAAAATTAAAAAAATAAACACATGAAAAATAATAAACAAAACACTTCAATATTAATAATATATACCGGCGGAACAATCGGCATGATGCTTAACACAGAAACCGGAGCCTATAAACCGGTAAATTTTTCTCAAATACTTGAAAAAATTCCGGCATTAAAAAGTTTCGGATATAATATTGAATCAATTTCATTTATTCCGCCTGTTGATTCGGCAGATATGAAACCCGAAACATGGATTAAACTTGCAAAACTTTTAGAAGAAAAATATACAGAATTCGACGGATTTGTAATTCTGCACGGAACAGATACAATGTCATATACTGCATCGGCACTAAGTTTTATGTTGCAAGATTTTAATAAACCGGTGATTTTAACAGGTGCTCAACTTCCTTTGGAAACAATAAGAACCGACGGAAAAGAAAATATTATTACTGCAATAGAAATTGCAGCCGCACAAAAAGACGGAAAATCTCTTGTGCCCGAAGTTTGCATATATTTTGAAAACAAACTGATGAGAGGAAACCGAACAATAAAGAAAAATGCCGAATATTTTGATGCTTTCGATTCTCCCAATTATCCATATTTGGCTCAAGCCGGCGTAAATATTATTTACAATAAAAAAGCAATTAAATATTCAGATTATCAGAAAGTTCCGGTTGTGAGAACAAATTTGGATACAGATATTGTAATTCTAAAACTTTTTCCCGGAATATCAGAAAAAACAATTAAATCGTTATTTGAAATTGAAGGTTTAAAAGCGGTAGTAATGGAAACTTTCGGCTCCGGAAATGCTTTAATGGACGATTGGTTTATAAATATACTGGAAAATGCAGCCAAAAATGAAATAATTGTAGTGAATGTTACACAATGTATTGGGGGAAGCGTAGTTATGGGAAAATATGAAACCAGCACAAAACTGAAAAAAGCAAACGTAATTAGCGGAAAAGACATGACAACAGAAGCTGCAGTTACAAAATTAATGTATTTACTTGGAATGAATTTAACATATAACGAAGTAATAAATTTTATGCAAAAACCAATTGCCGGAGAATTAAGTGAATAAAAAACCAAAAGAATTTTTTCTTGAAAATAATTTAATTAATTTCGCAAACTCAAAACTGGAGAGGTGTCCGAGTGGTTTAAGGAGCACGCTTGGAAAGCGTGTGTATTGTTAAAGGTACCGGGGGTTCGAATCCCTTCCTCTCCGCAATAAAGATTGAAGGATTGAAAAGTTTTTTTCAATCCTTTTTTATTTATTTTATTCAAATTAAACTAATTAGCAACATTTTAATAAAGTTATAAATTCATAGTTTTTAAATATTTCTCAAAATTGTTTTCATAAATAAAAAATAAACTAAATTTACATCAACTAAAAAGTATAAAGATAATTACTTTTTAAAAAAAATATTAACTTAATTTTTAACCAAATTAAACACATGAAAAAGTTATTTGCACTGATTTCAATTCTCGGAATTTTCGTTTTTGGGTTTAATTCTCAAATACATGCACAAAAATCCGACTCTACAATTACAACTCAAATTGATACAATTTATAATAACAATACAGATTCGTTAGCTGTTGACAGTCAGGTTAATGAAGAAGGTAAAATGCACAGACAAATTAAAGAAAAATTCATTGAAGGCGGTCCGTTTTTTATGAGTTTCATATTAATCGCTTTTATTTTGGGATTAGCTTTAGCTATCGAAAGAATTATATACTTAAATTTTGCAACAACAAATTCCGAAAAATTATTGGAACGAATTGAAAAAGCACTGGAAACAGGTGGTTCAACCGCAGCAAAAGAAATTTGCAGAAATACCAGAGGACCTGTTGCGAGTATTTTTTACCAAGGTTTAGACAGGTCGCACCAAGGAATAGAAGTTGTTGAAAAATCGGTTGTTTCTTATGGAAGTGTTCAAACAGGATTATTGGAAAAAGGTTTAACATGGATTTCTTTATTTATTTCTCTTGCACCAATGCTCGGATTTTTGGGAACAGTTATTGGTATGATTGAAGCATTCGATAATATTCAAGCTGCAGGCGATATTAATGCCGGCTTGGTTGCCGGAGGTATAAAAGTAGCTCTTATAACCACAGTTTCCGGACTTATAGTTGCAATGGTTCTCCAAGTTTTCTATAACTATATTGTTTCAAAAATTGATTCTATAGTAAACGACATGGAAAATGCGTCAATTTCATTAATTGATATAATGGTAAAATACCAAAGCAAATAACCAATAAATAATTTCATTTTAAAAAATTCAAGCTATGCCTGATAAATTAGCAAAAATTTCAAATATTCTGTTGTGGGTAATGATGTCGGTTTCGGCAGTTTTTATTGTAATGCTTTTTATTGACGGATCCGACTCGTGGATTAGTAACTCGCTAATATACACTTATATTTTAGCAATCTTTGCAACATTGGTAGCCTTAGGTTTTGGAATACATTCAATTGTAATGAAGTTTTTAATCAACCCCAAAAATGCAATAATTAATATAGCACCTGTTATTGGGTTAATTATAATTGTTATTGTTGCATATAATTTTTCTTCCGGCTCGGCAATGAAAATACCAAATTATACCGAAGAAATATCAGCATCTACAATCAAATGGACCGGAACCGGATTATATGTTACATACACTTTATTGATTTTAGCTGTTGTTTCGATAATATTTGTTGAAATATCAAAATTTTTAAAAAAATAAAACAAACTTTTATTTAAATTGATTTTTTTTAACCGATAAAAAAAATGGCAAAACGACCTTTACAAGAAATAAATGCCGGTTCAATGGCTGACATTGCTTTTCTATTGTTAATTTTCTTTTTAGTTACCACAACAATGAATACAAATACCGGAATGCAAAGAAAATTAGCAGCTTTACCCGAAAAAGACGTTAAAACATCTGTTGAAATGATTAAAAGAAATGTTATGATTGTTCTTATTAATAAAGACAATAAGATTGCAATTGGAGGAAATCCCATTCATATTTCAAATGTAACAGAAAAAGCAAAATTGTTTTTTAAAAATCCTAATAACGACCCAAATTTAAGTGAAAAAACATCAAAAGAAATTCCTTTTTTTGGAATGATAAATGTTACAAAAGGAGTAATTTCTATTCAAAACGACAGAGGTACATCTTACGAAAAATATTTACAAGTACAAAACGAACTTGTTAGGGCAATTAATGAATTAAGAGACGAAATTGCTATGGAAAAATTCCAATTACATTACAATGAGCTTTCCGGTAATAAAAAAGAAGCTGTTGAAGAAATTTATCCGTTAGCAATTTCCGAAGCAGAACCAATGGAAATTATTAAAAAATAAACATATAAATTAAAATCCTAAAAAAAAGCAAATGTCTAAATTCAGAAAAAAAGGCAACAAACAAGCCCCTTCACTATCAACGGCATCGCTTCCGGATATTGTATTTATGCTTTTATTCTTTTTCATGACAGTTACTTCTATGAAAGAAGTTGATTTAAAAGTCAGAACAGAACTTCCTGATGCAACTGAAGTTAAAAAACTTGAGAATAAATCTTTAATAAGTTATATATATGTTGGTCCGCCAAAAGAACAATACAAAAAAAAATTAGGAGAAAACTCAGTAATACAACTTAATGACGAATTTCAAGAAGTTGGTGATATTGCTGCATATATTCAAGCAGAAAGAGATAACATGGATCCTGAAAATAAAGCTAAAATGACTACAGCTCTTAAAATTGACAAATCTGCATTAATGGGAATTGTGATTGATATTAAACAGGAACTAAGAAAAGCAAAAGCTTTAAAAATTAGTTATAATTCAAAAAAAGTTGATGAAATTCAATAAATTAAAAAAGACTGTCTAAAAAGAGAGAGATATTTAATAAACTACATAACAATTTGTTATTAATAATCAGTCGACAGTCTTCAGTCTGCAGTAATTGATTGTTTGTTTACAATTACTGAGAACTGAAGACTGTGGACTTAACTATAAAATAGTAATCATTATAATTTATAATACAAGTTACTTTTTAGACAGTCTCATTTTTTTAACCTCTAATTGCTTTCACTCCGGGTAAATCTTTTCCTTCCATAAATTCAAGCATTGCACCGCCGCCGGTTGATACGTAACTTACTTTTTCTTCAAGATTATATTTATTAATTGCAGCTACTGAATCACCGCCGCCAACTAAGGTAAATGCACCTTTTTCGGTTGCTCTCACTAATGACTCTGCAACGCTGATTGTTCCTTTCGCAAAATTATCCATTTCAAAAACACCCATTGGCCCGTTCCATAAAATTGTTTTTGAATTCTCTATTACTTCACAAAAAGTTTTAATCGATTCTTTTCCAATATCTAAACCCATTTCGCCGGAAGGAATAGAGTTTGAGTTGCTCATTGAAATATTTGCATCGTTAGAAAATTTATCGGCATTTACACTGTCAACAGGCAAATAAATATTTACATTATTCTTTTTTGCAGTTTCAAGAAGAGATTTTGCTGTTTCTAAAAAATCATCTTCAACCATTGAAGAGCCTACATTTCCGCCTTGTGCTTTAATAAATGTAAACATCATTCCTCCGCCGATAATTAAATTATCAACTTTAGAAAGCATTTGTTCAATAACAGGAATTTTAGTTGAAACTTTTGCACCGCCAAGAATTGCCGTAAAAGGTTTTTGAGGGAATTTCAATACTTTTTCAAGGCTGTTAACTTCGTCTTGCATTAAATAACCGAATAATTTTTCAGTCGGGAAAAAATCTGCAATAACTGCTGTTGAAGCATGTGCTCTGTGAGCTGTTCCAAAAGCATCGTTTACATAAACATCGGCTAATTTTGAAAGTTTTTCGGCAAAAACTTTATCGCCTTTTTCTTCTTCTGAATAAAAACGTAAATTTTCTAAAAGGACAACTTCTCCTTTATTTAATGTCGAACAAATATTCTCTACTTTTTCGCCAATACAATCATCAATAAAAATTACATCTTTTCCCAAAAGTTCATTTACTGCTGAAATTATATGTTTTAATGAATATTTTTCTTCTTGTCCTTTTGGTCTTCCAAAATGCGACATCAAAATAACCGAGCCTGTCTCCGCAATCTTTTTAATAGTTGGAATTGCTGCTTTAATTCTTGTTGAATCTGTTACTTCAAATTTTTCGTTTAAAGGAACATTAAAATCTACTCTGACAATTGCTTTTTTGCCTGTAAAGTCGTAATTATCAATATTTTTCATCTGTTTGTATTTAAATTGTTTTTAAAAGTCATAACTTTTCCCGATTTTTCGGGATAGGAACACCCCAAATAATCATTCTGTTGTGTGTAGAGATAATTACATGGATGTTTCATCTTATATATTTTTAAGTTTATAACATACTAACGTTTTCAAAAAACTGCGGGAAAAAATTCGACATTGATTTCGCTACATTTGACATAAAAAGCCGAATTGCAATTGCTAACAATATAATTCCGAATATTTTACGAATAATTGCCATTCCTGTTGGTCCAAGTGCTCGTCCGAGAAAATTTGTTGATCGAAGCACAACATAAACTACAATCATATTTAATAAAACCGCAATTACAATGTTTATTGTTTGATATTCAGCCCTTAATGACAGAAGTGAGGTTATTGAACCGGCTCCTGCAATTAAAGGAAACGCAAGAGGAATAACTGATGCTCCGTCGGGTGTACTTCCTTTAAAAAATTCTACACCGAGAATCATTTCCATAGCCAAGAAAAATATTATAAATGACCCCGCAATGGCAAATGAAGATAAATCAACGCCAAACAATGTTAATAATGCTTCTCCCGAAAATAAAAAAACTAATAAAATCAGAGTAGAAACTAAAGTAGCTTTGCCGGATTCAACTTTTAACCCTTTGTTTTTTAAATCAATAATGATAGGAATTGAACCCACAATGTCGATTATGGCAAACATTACCATAAAAACTGAAAAAATTTCCTTAAAGCTAAAATTCATATTAAATATTTTTATAAAATTTAAAATGCAAATGTCTTAATGTTTTATTAATAATCAATTATTTTTTAAACTTATTTTTATGATTTTGGTCAGATGATAAAAATAACAAGTAAAACTAAATTTACAATTCAAAAAATATTGTTTCTTCGATAAAAATATTAATTTTGCATCAAAACATAATTTTGGCATCATATTAGTATTCTGCAATTTAAATCAAATTTTAATTTTTACAAATGAAAAAAGACATTTTCTTTTCAATACTTTTGGCAATTATTTTAATTTATCAAATTGATTTAATAACAAATCAAAGAAATAACCACCCCAAAGGTAATAGTTCGGTTAGTATAAATAAGCAAAAAACCTTATTCGACATTGATGTTTCAAAATCAAATGTTTTAGTAGGAGAAGTTCAAGCCGGAATGTATTTAGGAAATATTTTTTCAAAATATAATATTCCTCAACAAAAAGCCACAGAAATTATTCAAAAAACCAAGGGTGTTTTTGATGTGAAAAAAGTTAAGCGAGGACAAAAATATTTTGTTATAAAAAACGAAAATACTTCCGATGTTGACTATATTGTATACGAACAAAATAATGTTGACTACGTAATATTCGATTTTAGAGACAATTTGGAAGTTATTGCACATAAAAAAGAAGTTAAAACAGAAATAAAATCGGCAGGCGGCGAAATAAAATCTGCTCTTTGGTTTGCCATGGAAGATGCCGGAATTAACCCGCTTCTTTCCAATGATTTATCTGAAATATACGCTTGGTCTATTGATTTTTTCGGACTTCAAAAAGGCGACAAATTTAAATTAATTTATGAAGAAAGGTTTGTTGACGGACATTCAATAGGTTTCGGAAAAATTATTGCTGCATATTTTGAACATTTAGGAAAAGAAATTTATGCAATTCCTTTTAAACAAGACAGCGCAGCAAGTTTTTATGATGTAACCGGACAAAATTTAAAAAAAGCTTTTTTGAAAGCACCTTTAAAATATTCGAGAATTAGCTCGGGATTTTCTATGAACAGAATGCACCCAATATTAAAAAGAGTAATGGCGCATCAAGGAGTTGACTATTGCGCACCTTCAGGCACGCCTGTATTTGCTTTGGGTGACGGAACCGTAATTCAAACATCTTTTGATAATAAATCAGGTAATCTCATTAAAATAAAACACAACGGAGTATATATTACAATGTATATGCACCTTAGAGCATTTGGTCCCGGCATTCATCAAGGAGTTAGAGTTACTCAAGGTCAATTGATTGGATATGTAGGAAGTACTGGAAGATCAACAGGACCACATTTAGATTTTAGAGTAAAGAAAAACGGTGAATTCATAAATCCTCTAAAAATAGACGCTCCGGCTGTTGAACCCGTGAAAAAAGAAAACATGGCAGAATTTAACAAAATTGCAATAAAATATAAATCTCAATTATCAAAAACTAAAATTATTACAAATTAATGCAACAGTATTTAGATTTATTGAAACATGTTTTACAAAAAGGTTCAAAAAAAGAAGACAGAACCGGAACCGGAACTATTAGCGTTTTCGGATACCAAATGCGTTTTAATTTAGAAGACGGATTTCCTTTACTTACAACAAAAAAAATTCATCTTAAATCTATAATTCACGAATTAATTTGGTTTCTAACAGGCTCAACAAACGTTAAATATTTACAGGAAAACGGAGTAAAAATATGGAACGAATGGGCAAATACTGACGGCGAACTCGGTAGAATTTACGGATACCAATGGCGTTCATGGACAAGCGAAAAAGGAAATATCGACCAAATAAAAAATGTTATTGAAAGCATTAAAAAAAATCCTGATTCTCGCAGACACATTGTAAGTGCTTGGAATGTTGGCGATTTAGATAAAATGAATTTACCTCCTTGCCATATATTATTTCAATTTTATGTTGCAGACGGAAAACTATCTTGCCAACTTTATCAAAGAAGTGCCGATATTTTTCTTGGAGTGCCTTTTAATATTGCATCTTACGCTTTACTTTTATTGATGATTGCTAAAGAAACCGGTTACGAACCCGGCGAATTTATTCATACACTTGGAGATTCACATATTTACTTAAATCACTTAGAACAAGTAAAAGAACAATTATCCAGAAAACCGGGAAAATTACCCGAAATGATTTTAAATTCTAAAATAAATAGTATTTTTGATTATAAAATTTCCGATTTCACATTAAATAATTACAATGCATTGCCTCACATAAAAGCCGAAATATCTGTATAAACCATAAAACTTTTTATCATGAATCTACTATTCATTTCATTAGCGCCGGTTATAGCAATTGTAATGTTTGTTTATTACAGAGATAAATACGAAAAAGAACCTTTTAAAATGCTGGTAATTGCTTTTGCTGTTGGCATTTTGGCTGTTTTGCCGATATTAGTTATCGAAACAATATTAACAAAAGAAGCCGGTTCACAATTTGTTTCAAAATACCAAAGCGCAGCTTATGATGCTTTTGTTGTTGCAGGTTTCACAGAAGAATTTTTTAAATTTCTGGCTTTTATCATTGTAATTTGGACAAACAAAAATTTTAACGAAAAATTTGACGGAATTATTTATGCTGTAATGATTTCATTAGGGTTTGCAACTTTTGAAAATATTTTATATGTTTTCCAAGGCGGAATGTCTGTCGGATTATTAAGAGCATTCACTGCAGTTCCTTTGCACGCAATATGCGGAGTAAGCATGGGAATATTTTTGGGCTTAGCAAAATTCAGCAATAAAAATACTCTGTCTTTAATTTTCTTGGCTCTTGTTGTTCCAATTTTAATTCACGGATTATACGATTTTATGATAATGTCAAAAGATGTAATTCTACTTGTTCTTTTTATTCCTTATGTAATAGCATTAATTATTTTTGCCGTAAAAAAAATAAAAACTCAATCGGAAGATTCTGTTTTTAAACCCATACAAGAAACAAATAATATCGATGAATTATGATAATTTCAATTATTGTTGCTGTTTCTCAAAACAATGTGATTGGAAAAAATAATTCTTTAATTTGGCATATTTCAGAAGATTTAAAACGTTTTAAAAGTTTAACAAACGGGCATACAATAATTATGGGAAGAAAAACCTACGAATCTCTTCCTATTAAACCATTACCAAACAGAAGAAATATAATTATCAGTTCAAACAAAAATTTGAAATTCGATAATGCCGAAACTGCAAATTCACCTGAAAACGCTTTAAAAATTTGCGAAAACGAATCGGAAATATTTATTTGCGGAGGAGCCGAAATTTATAAAAGATTTATTCCTTATGCCAATAAAATTTACTTCACTTCGATTTTAAAAAACTTTGAAGGCGATACTTATTTTCCGGAAATAGATTCCGATATCTGGGAAATTCAATCTGAATCCGAAATAAAAACAGACTACAAAAGCAATATTTCTTTTATTTTTAAAGATTTTATAAAAAAAAGAACAATTTAGTTAAACTTTTTTATTTTTATTTAGTCTTATACCTATAAACTTTTTAAACTATATAACATGAAAACAACAAAATTATTAATTTCATTATTATTTGTTACATTTAGCTTGTTTCTTTTCAATTCATGTAAAGAAACCGACACAAACCTTCAAAATGACCTAATCCTGACATCGGAAGACGATGCGCTTGCGGAAAATTTATTTGATGACCTAAGCTTTCAAGCAGATTTATTTCAAACTGAACAAAAAACAACTTGTCCGACGGTTACCATAACTACTCCTGAAGGAGAACTTTTTCCGAGAGACATTGTTATTGATTTTGGCGACGGTTGCGAAGGCTCATTGGGAAGAATTAGAAAAGGAAAAATACTTATTCATCAAACAGATTTTTGCTACATCGAAGGAGCCGTAAGAACAATAACTTTAGAAGATTATTATGTTGACCAATATCACCTTGAAGGAACAAAAGTTATTACAAACGACGGACGAAACGCAGAAAATTTCTTACAACAAACAATTACTTTAACCGGCGGTATAATGACCGATTCTCTCGGAAACGTTGCTACAAGAGATGCTGTTCATGTGAGAGAATGGATACAAGGTGAAGATACTCAATTTGATTTTTTCGACAATGTTTGGAGAGTTAACGGAACTGCAAGCGGTGTTAACAGATTAGGAAATTCATATACTTCGGTAATTACAGAGCCGCTAATATTTGACATGTCGTGTATGTATAAACTTACACAAGGAATTATATCTATTACAACCGATTTACACGCAATTACAATTGATTACGGCGACGGAACTTGTGATAATGAAGCAACTGTAACTGTTGACGGAGTATCAAATACAATTCAATTAAAAAGATAACGATTAAAAGAAAAGAAAATAAAAAGAGCCGCTTTTTAAAAAAGCAGCTCTTTTTTTTTATATCAATATAAATTAAACCAATCCTTGAGCAAGCATTGCTTCGGCAACTTTTACGAAACCGGCAATATTTGCACCTTTAACATAATCAACAAATCCGTCGGCTTGTGTTCCGTATTTAACGCAAGCAGCATGAATGTCTTTCATGATTTGATGTAATTTTTGATCAACTTCTTCCGAAGTCCAATTGTATCTCATTGAGTTTTGGCTCATTTCTAAACCTGATACAGCAACACCGCCGGCATTTGAAGCTTTTCCGGGTGAGAAAAGAATTTTAGCTTTGTGGAATGCTTCAACAGCTTCGGGAGTACAAGGCATATTTGCACCTTCGCCAACACACATTACGCCGTTATTGATAAGAACTTTTGCATCGTCGCCGTTTAACTCGTTTTGAGTAGCACAAGGAAGAGCAATGTCAACTTTTTGTTCCCAAGGTTTTTTTCCTGCGAAGAATTTAGATCCGGGGAATTCTTTTTCGTAAGGAGCAACTATATCATTATTAGAAGCTCTAAGCTCTAACATGTATTCAATTTTGTCTCCTGAAATTCCGGCAGCATCGTAAATATATCCGTCGGGACCTGAAATTGTTACAACTTTACCGCCTAATTGAGTTACTTTTAATGCAGCTCCCCAAGCAACATTACCGAAACCTGAAATAGCAACAACTTTTCCTTTAAAACTTTCGCCTTTTGTAGCAAGCATTTCTTGAGAAAAATATACATTTCCGTAACCTGTAGCTTCCGGACGAATAAGACTTCCGCCCCATTCTGCACCTTTACCTGTTAAAACTCCGGAGAACTCGTTTCTTAATCTTTTGTATTGTCCGAATAAAAATCCGATTTCACGTCCGCCAACTCCGATATCACCTGCAGGAACGTCTGTATTCGGTCCTATATGACGGAATAATTCAGACATAAAACTTTGGCAAAATCTCATAATTTCGTTGTCGGATTTTCCTTTTGGATTGAAATCCGAACCGCCTTTTCCGCCGCCCATTGGCAATGTTGTTAAGCTGTTTTTTAAGATTTGTTCAAATCCTAAAAATTTTAAAATGCTTAATGTTACACTCGGATGAAAACGTAAGCCTCCTTTGTAAGGACCTATTGCACTGTTGAACTCAATTCTGTAGCCTTTATTGATTTGATATTCACCTTTATCGTCTTGCCAAGGCACTCTGAAAATCATTGTTCTTTCCGGCTCAACTAAACGCTCAAGAATTTTAGCGCTTTTGTATTTTGGGTGTTCTTCAACAAAAGGAATTATTGTTTCAACAACTTCTCTTACTGCCTGATGAAATTCTTTTTCACCGGGATTTTTGGCTATTACGCCTTCCATAAATTTATTTACTTGCTCAACCATAGCTGAAGTTTTGTATTATTAATAAATTTTGTGTTAAATATTTAATTTTTTAAATAATTTAATGTGAACAAAAGTATATCTTTTTTTTTGATGACAAATAAAAATATCAATTATTTTATTTTATGCAATCGTTTGCAATTCACTACATTAAATAATCTATAGTAATGTTAAAGAGCATTTTATGATTTATATCAGCAAAATAAAATCGTTCCGGCTATTTTTTTGACTAAATGATTTTTATCATTCTTTATTAAAATAAAAAAATAGATTTTTGTCTGATAACTTAAATTATAAATAATGATAAAACAAACTGTTAATACCGGATATCCGATACTTGACTCTCATTTGATAAAATTTGAAGAAATATCTGTTCTTCTTCAAGATATTATCAACAATAAAACTTGTAGCAAAGATTTGTCGAAAGTTTTTTATAAAGTATTATTTATTGCCGAGGATTTTTTCTTGGAAGTTGAGTTATTGCTAAATAAGCTTGGTTATCCCAAATTAAAAGAACAGAAAAAATTACACAAAGATTTTATTGAACATGTAAAAGATATTGAGCTTGATTATAATAATGGCGTAACCGACAGTTGCGGAAGGTTAAACAAAATTTTAACCGAAAAATGTATTAATTATTTTAATGCAAATAATCAAGAAATATATTCTTTTTTGAAAGAAAAAGGTAATATCTAAAATTATATTAAAATTTTATTTTTCTACAAATATTCCCGATTCTATTTCGGGAATTATTTTTGCCCTAAAGGCTTCTTCATACAATGTTTTTATTGCTTTTTTTCCGATATTTCCCAAATCAATTGAAAAATCGTTTACATACAATTCTACGTGTTTTTTCATTACTTCGGCGTTCATTTCTTGAGCATATTTCTTCATAAATGCAAGTGATGATTCGGGGTTTTCAAAAGCATAAAGCAGACTTCTTTTTATAACTCTGTCGATTTTTTTTTGAGTTTCAGTATCAATTTTTCTATTTACTGCAATACAACCCAGCGGAATAGGTAAATTTGTTTTTGTTTGCCAATATTCGCCCAAATCAATAATTTTTCTGAGTCCATTTTCAAGATATGTAAACCTGTTTTCGTGAATTATTAATCCTGCATCAACTTCTTCATCAAGAATTACGGCTTCAATATCAGAAAAAATATATTCTTTTTTATTTTTGGCTTCGGGATATGCAATGCTGAATAATAAATTTGCTGTTGTGTTTTTTCCCGGAATTGCAATTTTTAACGAATTTATTTCGTCGGGATAAATTTTTCTTTTACTAATGAGCAAAGGTCCGTTATTATTCCCCAAAGCACTTCCGGAATTTAATATCAAATAATTTTTTGAAGCATAAGCAAAGGCATGATAACTCAGTTTTGTAATATCAATTTCTCCTTCATAAGCTTTTGAATTAAGCTCTTCAACATCGGCTAAAAACAAATTGAATTCCAATCCTTCGGTATCAATTTTATTATGAACTGCTGCATCAAAAATAAATGTATCGTTTGGGCAAGTTGAAAATCCTAATGTTAGTTTCATAATAAAATATTTATTTTTCTAATTTTGAATTAATTGAAATTATAATTTGATATAATGTTTCGGATAAATTTAAAATAGATTCTTTCAGTTTCCAATTTTTAATGTTTCGCTCTTCTACATAATTTGAAACTGTTCTTATCTGAATACATTTTGTGTTTTTATTTTTGCAAATATAAAAAAATGCAGCACCTTCCATGGATTCAATATCGGCATTAAATTTATTCTTTCTAAAATTAATTTGATTTTTTACTCCGGAAACATTAGAAACGGTAATTCCCGAAACTTTTTGTATATTAATTTTATCTGAAAAATATTTGTCGGCAAACAATTTTCCGTTTTCAAAAGGAAAAAGATTTTCAGCTAAAAATCCGGTTTCAAATAATGTTTGAAAATTATTTTTTGAAGAAATACCCAAATCGGCAAATTCATCGGAAACAACATTAACTGCTTGTGTCAGTTTTATTTCTGAATTAAAACTTCCACAAATTCCGGTATTTATTGCTAAGTCGTATTTGTTTTTGTTTAATATTTCGGTTAAATTGAATGCTGTAAAAACGGGTCCGATTCCTGTAATATGAATATCAATAAAAACATTTTTGAATTTTATTGAAAAATTATTATTTGAATCAAAATTTTCATCAAACTTGCGAACAAACGGTAAAATTTCGGTTTTTGTGGCAACGCTTATTAATATTTTGAATTTATTCATATTCTTTTAATATAAAATATTTAAATCTTACATTTACAAATTAAAACAAATTTGAAAAATTTCAATTATAAAAATCAAAATAAATGGAAAAATCTCCTAAAGGTTTCGGTATAGATTCAGATAAAGGCTATGTCAGAATAGACAGATGGAATGACGAAGCAACCGAAAAACTTGCTGAAAATTACCGTTCCGTTATAAAATTAATTGGTGAAGATCCTGAAAGAGAAGGACTGAAAAATACTCCGATGAGAGTTGCAAAATCTATGCAATATTTGGTTCACGGTTATAATTCCGACCCTGCAGAAATTCTCAGAAGTGCAATGTTTAAAGAAGATTACAGAGAAATGGTTATTGTAAAAAATATTGAATTATATTCTCTTTGCGAACATCACATGTTGCCGTTTTTCGGGAAAGCTCATGTTGCATATATTCCAAACGGATATATTACCGGACTTAGTAAAATTGCTCGTGTTGTTGAAGCATATTCGAGAAGATTACAGGTTCAAGAACGATTAACAATGCAAATAAGAGATTGCATTAACGAAACTTTGAAACCGCTTGGAGTTGCCGTTGTTATTGAAGCACAGCACATGTGTATGCAAATGAGAGGAATTCAAAAACAAAATTCGGTTACTGCAACTTCGGCATTTACAGGTGCATTTACAAAAGAAGCAACAAGAGAAGAATTTATTCATTTAATTGGTTCAAAATTACATTAACAATAAAGTTTTGATAAAAAATTTCAAGAAATATTTTTTAAAATAAAGTTAAATTCAAATTATTGTAAAAGATGAAAATTAACAAAAGCACCGCAAAATATTCGGCAATTGTAGGTATTGGAGAAAATTTGAAAAAGAAAAGTATTGAAACAGGCGAAGAATATTTGTTTTTAAACAGAGGAATAAACCAAGTTGTTAATATTGATTTATCGGAAATTATTCCGATGCTTGATTTTAACTCGGCAAAAATGCAATATTACCCGAATAACAAAGGTTTACCGGAATTAACTGAAGCAATAAATAAAACATATTTCGGAGATAAAACAAAAACCGAAAATATTTTTATTACAGCCGGCGGAATGAATGCTCTTTACTTGACATACAGAACTTTAGATGTAAAAAAAGTTTTCACTCCGGCTTTCTTTTGGGGTGCATACACAAATCTTTTTAAAATTTGTAAAATACCGCACGAATACTACGAAAGTTATAATGAACTTTATGAAAACCCGGAGAAATTTAAAAATTCGAGCATTATTATTTGCGACCCGAATAATCCGTTGGGCGATAAATTTGATGACGAAAAACTTATTGAAACCGTCGGACTTCTTGAAAAACACAATGTTACAGTAGTTTGGGACGGACCTTACAGAAAACTTTTTTATGATGAAACAGATAATATTTACGAACGACTTCTTGAATTTGACAATTTAATTATTACCGACAGTTTTAGTAAATCTGTTGGTTTAAGCGGTCAGCGACTTGGATTTATGCACTCAAAAAATGCAGAATTTAATGAGGAATTTTCTATTAGACTTTTATTTTCGGGAAACGGAATAAATATGTTCGCACAATGGGCTGTTGAAAGAATATTAACAACGCCTGAAGGAAAAAAAGCTGCATTAAATTTTAGAACAAAAACTGTTCACGATATTGCTAAAAATATAGAGTTTTTAAAAAATCACGGATTTTTAGCCGAAGAATTTTATAAAGATTCAAGTCCGTTAGGAATTTTTGTTATAATAAACTTAAATTATGAGCAACTTTTAGAATATAATATAGGAAGTGTACCGTTAAATTACTTCACTTTGAAAAAAAATATTGATACAAATAAATATGCAAGAATCTGTGTGTCAGTGCCAAATGAAAAATTTGAATATTTTTTTAAAAAAATGATAAAATAATTTGCAACCATTTTAAATTTCTTGCATCAATGTAATGTAAAGTTTGTAAATAAATTTACATTCATAACAGTTTAGTTTTTAGGTTATAAGTTTATCAAGAAAAACCCTGCGTCCTGCGGGGTTTTTTAATTATTGACGAGCAAACGGAACTCCAAAAGGATTTTTAAGTTTTTCATAATCAACTAATTCGCAACGAATAGAGCTTACATTCATATCCATTTTAATTTTTAGAGGAATAAAATTTCCGTCGTCGGTAAACCAAATTTCCATGTCGGATTCTTTTTTAAAAGGACTTCCCTTTTCAATAACAGGAACAAATTTTAAGCATTGAATTTTTCCCAGTTTATGTTTTACAATTTCGGTATCTTTATATTTTATTTTTATAACATAAACTTTTTCATCAAAAAAAGTTGTTAAATTAATTATATCATTCTTTTTAAGAGGATTAATAAAAATATATCTTCTGGCAAAATAAAAAGCGGAAAGTATATCAAGAGAATTTTCGGGAACTTTATGTCTGCCTGATTTTAAACTAATTACTTCATTCTTAGATCTGTCATAAATAACTTCATTATATGTTATGTAATTATTTTCGTTGATATCTCTAATTGCTTGAAGCGGCAAACCTGTAGACAAATCAATAACGCTTTCGTATCTGTCGCTAACGTCGGCAAATTTATTAACAACGCCTGTTGTTTTGGCAATTGCTTTTACTCTGTAGTACCAATCCCAACCGATATGTTCTAAACCGATACTCATTTCGGCAAATCCGCCGTTAATTAGTCCGTATTTTACCGAGTATTTAAGATATTCTCCGGGTTCAAAAGCATTATTGAAAACATTTATTGAGTCTTCATTTGAAAAATTATTTGACTGAGAAAATGAATTTCCGGAAATTAATATTATAAATAAAAATAAAATTATCGAAATTCGTTTTGAATTGTTCATGTATCTATATTTTATTGTTTTTAAAGGTTACACAGGAACATCCTAAATTATCATTCGTTTTTGTGTTAAGAACTCTACAAGGATGTTTCATAATATAAAAGTTTGATTTTATTAAATAACGTATCGCAACTTACATTATTTTAAATAAATAAGTTGCGATACAAATATTTTAAAAAAATTAAAATTTAACAAAATTTACTTCAACCCTTCTGTTTGCGCCTTCTTGTTCTTCATTTTCCGGAGCTTGATAAATTTCAACAGTACTTCCAAGTCCTTTTACTTCAATTCTTTCGGTGGCAATTCCGTTTGCAACTAAATAATCTCTAACAGATTCGGCTCTTTTCAGTGAGAGTTCAAAATCTACTTCGGTGCTTGGAAATATTCCGTTTGTGTGTCCTTCGAGAATTATTTCAACTTTATTATTTAGTTGCATCAATCTGAGTAAGCGTTTGTTGGCATATTCCGATTCATTTGTAATTGTAAGTTCATTTGGCTCAAAATAAATTACTCCAAGACTTTCATTATTATAAGCTTTTTTAATTTTATTTAGATTGAATTCAACGTTTTTATAGTTTCCTTGATTTATATCTTCTGTTGAAAAAATTTTATATTCAGGAAAATATTTATCGGCATAAACAGAAAGTTCATATTGAGGAAAAATATTGGGATCATTGCTGGCAACCGCATTAACGGTGAAAGTTCCTTTTTTGTCCGATTGGGTAATTACAGTAATATCTTCATCTCTGAGATTTTTCCATGTAATAATTGCCTCAACAGCATGTTCGTTTTTTATATTCGACAGAATTCCTTTAACTTCAAATTTTTTCAAATACCAAAAAACAATTGAATGACCTTTTCCGTTTTCGTGAACATTATTCAGAGCCAAAAAATATACTTCTCCTTCAACAACTTCAAGAGCTGTGTCGTATCCTTCCTGCTTTCCGCTAAAAGAAATGCCCGTGTAACCTTTGTTTTCTACAGCAGGCGGGTCAAAATCTCCTTTTAATGCTTTTATTTGATTACTGTTATATTTTTTACAAAAATCCGGACTTCCTTTATATAATAAAAAATCGTAATTGTCTTTTGTATTTGAAGGAATTATATCAAATAACAAATAACCGGTTTTTTGAGCTGTAAACTTATACCAAGTCGGATGTTTTGGCAAATCGAAACTGTTTTCTTCAGTATTGCCTCTTTTTTCGGGTGTTGTAGTTGGTCCAAATCGTTTAAATCTGCTAATATCCAAAGCATTTTCACATGTTCCGGTGTTTGAAATATCAACAAGATCTTGTGAAAACAAATTTGTGTTTACTGCTAAAATTAATATCAAAAAGATAATAATTGATTTATTTTTCATGTGTTTATATTTAAATTGTTTTTAAAGTTTACAACTCGTCCCGATTTCTCGGGATAGGAACATCCATAATAATCATTTACTTACGTGTCAAAAAGAATTACACGGATGTTTCATGTTTATATTTTTATAAAATTATATTATTGAATTATGTACTTTGAAACAATTTGAAATAAATAATATCGTCCCTACAGGACTTTAAACCGAAATGTCTTTTTTTTAACAGCCTACAAACAGCCGATAGCCAACAGTTAATTGCCAATAAAGGAATATATGTATTTCATAAATACCTAATTCAAATATGATATATAGAGTTTCTTAATAAAAATATCAATTTAAAATTAACAAATTTTTAATTATTAATAAACACTTTTATTGTTTCCGATATATTATTATCAAAAGATTTTATTCTAACAAAATATATTCCTCCTTTAATATTTGTTGTGTTAACTTTGAATTCCGATGAATATTCGATAGTTCTGACCATGAATTTTCCGGAAGCATCAATTATTTCACAAACAATTTTTTTGCCGTTATAATTTGGAACTTTAACCAATAAATAATGATTAAAATTTTTCACTTCAACAGGATTTTCGGGTTCAACATCTTCTTTTATCAATTCAATAATATCTTCTAAAATATTGAATTTCAAAACAGGTATTTCGTCTGTATTTTCTGAAATTACTACTTTTTGATATACGGATTGAAATCCGGGTTTTTCAGGATAAATATAATATGTTCCGGCAGGAAGGTTTTCAAAAGAAAAATCCGTTTGATTAGGGTTTATAAACTTAAAGTCTAAAGGAACTTTATTTTCGTTGAGCAATATAATGTTAAAAGGAATTGACTGATTTACAAGATCGGAATAATATAACAAACCGTTAATTGCTCCGTGTCCGTAATAAATATAATTATAGGAAATTAAATTTATTACAAAATTTGTATTTGTTGAATTTAAGTTAATATTGTTAGAATTTTCCCAATTATAAGTATCGAATGAATATGTGGGAATATATTTGGGATAATAAAATTGTCCGAAATTTTGTTCGGGAATTGCATATATTGTATAATTTCCCAGATTCAGATTATCAAAAGTGAAGTTTCCGTTATTAATATCAGTGTTTCCGGGCGTTTCGTATCTTCCTTTCGCATTTTCAAAAATAAAAATTTTTCCGGCAGGCAAAGGATTTTCACCTGCCATTATTTTTCCGGAAAGTTTGTATCTTAATTTTTCATCGTAATTTAATTTAATTGTATCCTTTGGATTAGATAGAATATTTTTGGTGAAAATGTGGTAATTATCAGATTTGTTTGAACATAAATTATTCGCATTTGTATTTGATACAAAAAATAATAGGGTTACAAAAATCAATGATAATATTTTCATCTGTTTATTTTTTAATTGTTTTTAAAGGTCAGATAGGAACATCCCAAATATTTATTCGGTTGTGTGTCGAGAGATATACATGGATGTTTCATTTAACAAGATAAAAAATTAAAATGCAAAGTTATCAAAAAAAAAATATGAAAACAATTATGTAAATTTTCTTCGTCAAAATTTGTACCTTAATCCTAACTGCAAGCCAAAAATGTTATTTTTTGAAATTATCGGATAGTTGCTGAATATGGAATTTATATTGAATCTGTAATATGATTTTACAGAAAAATTTATTTTGGGTGAGATATAATATTCTGTTTTTAAACCAAAATGTGCTGAAAGATTGATAAATGCAACGTCCGACTTTGGCTTTATAGGTTCAGAAGTATTGATATCGTTAATCGAAATTAATTTTCCGCTTGTGTTTAGTAACATTCCTGTAATTATCCCAATTTCCGGCGATAAAGTAAAATTTTGATATTTGTAGGTTTTGCCAATTATCAATGGTATTTCCAAATATATGAATTTGTTTACGGCTTTATCTTGAAATTTTGTTTCAGTAGTGTCGGGTATTTTAATTAATGTAGAATCGAGTGTAAAAATATGATTTGTATCTTGATAAATTTGATATACAGTGTCGCCTGTTGCAAGTAAAGTATCAATATTAATAAAAAGAATTGTATCAATTCTTATGGTTTCATTTTGAAAATGTTGATAATAATCTACAAATTCAACATAATATTCGGTAGAAAGATTATTAAAACTATTTTTCAAAACTGTAAAATTTAAACCCGATGAAATAAATTTGTTTTTATTATAATAGTTGAAATTAAAACCCGATGAAAATCCGGGCAAAGGGCTCAAAGCATTTTTGTTTTTTTCTATATATTCTGAATAAATATTGTCATCGGTAAAAATCTGATTTGAATAAATTGCCGAAAAATTATATTCTATTGAAAAAACGGAATTAAATTTTTTGTTGTAAAAAGGATTGGAATTTGATTCTAAAAATAAATCTTGAAGAAATTCAGGGTTACTTTTTAAGTATGTTTTTAATTGTTTGAGAGTGTCAAAATCGTTAACGTCTTCAAAAACTGTATCGTAAATATATGTTGTGTCGTGCAAATATATTGTATCGTAAACAAAGATTGTGTCTTTTGTTTCGGGAGGAAAATTTGAATTGTAGACAGGCTTGTTGCTGCTTAAAAATGCTACAAGTATTAAAAGTAAAAAAGGGAAAATTAATCGCATAATTAATTTTCCCCAAGTTTGTTTCAGGTAAAAAATACTGTTATAAAAATCATTTGTTTGATTTACTTTCATTAATATAAACTGTGTCTCTAATAATTACTTGTTTTTTTATAACAACAACTGTTGATTCTTTTTCTTTTATTTTTGGTTTGATAACAGTTTCATTGCTTTTATCAATATACTCTTTTTGATGTAATTTTGCAAAATAATTTTCAGAAATATTTTTAGAAATAATTTTTGCGGCATTTTGTTTCTCGTCTGAATTTACTGTTCTTAAATATGTTAAACCGCTCAATACAACTACAATTGTGAGAACAAAAAGTGCTTTAAATGAAATTAACGAACTAAATTTTGATAAATTGGTAACTGATTTTATTGCATTACTTGCAATATAACTTTTTTGAAAAGCCTCCCACGACATATTATGTTCTAAAGTGAATCCGCTAAGTTTGTCTTTTGCTAATTTATCAATATATTTTAAATCATTATTCATCATTTCATAAAGAATTTTTAAGTTTTTCTAATGCTTCTTCGTATAGTAAATCTTGCATTTTTATTCGTCCTCTAAGCAATTGAGATTTTGATGTTCCCACGCTTATATTGAGCAACTTTGAGATTTCTCTGTGTTTATATCCTTCAATTGCGTAAAGGTTAAATACAGCTTTAAATCCTTCGGGCATTTTACTCATAACTCTAAGAATATCGTTTGAGTTAAACCCGGCTTTTTCTATCAATTCTTTTTTTGTGTCGTTCTCAATATCACTTTCTTCTTCAAAAACAATGCTGTCGTTTTCTAAATATTGTTCAAGATTTTCGGTAGCTAATTTTTTTTTATTTGCCCTCAAATACATTAAGTTTGCATTAACGGCAATTTTCCTTATCCAGCCTTCAAAAGAACCGTTTCCTTGATATTGGTCAATTTTTGAAAAAACAGTAATAAATGTTTCTTGAACAATATCCGATGCAATATCAAAATCTTTTACATATCTCATGCAAACTCCCATTATTTCAGGAGAATATTCTTCAAAAATAATCTTCTGAGCTTCAGGTTTTTGCTTTTTACATTGCTTAATTATCTTTTTCGATATCGGCATTTAGAACTAATTGATAGATGATTGATATATGATTTGGTTGCAAGATTTTTTTATCTTTTTTTGAAATTAATTTATTATTATTTCTGCTTTTATTTGTTTATAAAACATTCCGCCTTTACTGTCGGAAACAATAAGAGCAGAAATAATTATAAATATGGGAGATAAAAATATCAACCCAAAAATTGAAAATAGAATATCAAGAAAGCGAATCATAAATTATGTAAATAATAAATTAGTTTGCAAAAATATAAAATTGATTAACAATTGTATTGTTTTTTTGATTTGAAATTATTTAATATCGAATTGAAAAATTGATTTATAAATAAAAGATTTTTTTCGTAAATAAAAAAGCTTGCCGAAATTTTTCCGACAAGCTTTTTAATATTTACAAATTTGAAAAAAATTATTCCGTTTTTTTCTTATCCAAAAAATGATTTATAACTAAGCCAATTCCTCCAAAAAGAAAAATCATTGAAAAATATGCAACGGGTTCTACCAAATCTGTTGAGTTTTTTAAAATATTTCCCATTAAAATTCCTATTGCAATTCCTATAAAAAAAGTTCCAAATTTAAGAGCCGAAAAACCTTGTCGTTTAACCGTAAACAAGCTTGCATCTGCTCCTTTTTCGATTAACGCTAATCTTTCTTTATTTCGGTTTGTAATGAATAACCAAAATACAATTACCACACTTGCAAAAAAACCTATCGGTACTAATATATCTGCTGCCATTTCTAAAAAAAATTAAATTATTAAATATTGTTATTTGAAATCTTTGACGCAGAAATATTTCTATCGGTTACAAATTTTTGAAAGTTTTTAATAATATCAATTTAAATAAAAAATAACGTAAATTTGTAACCGAACAGATATTTATATCGTCTAAAATTTAGAATGAAGAAAGCAGACGATTTTATTTTAATCAAAAAAGCAAAAGAAGGCGATTCAAAAGCTTTCAGAAATATTGTAGAAAACCATAAAAGCAGGGTTTTTACAATAGCTTTTCGTATTGTTAAAAATAAAGAAGAAGCAGAAGAAATTGCTCAAGATGCTTTTTTGAATGTTTTTAATTCAATATCAAATTTTAAAGGAGATTCGCAATTTTCTACTTGGCTTTATAAAATTACATATAATTTGTCAATTTCACATTTACGAAAAAAGAAACGCGATATTGTTAATATTGATGAAGTTTTAATTTCGGATTTTGAAATTTTTGAAACATATCACGATTTTTCGTTATTGGAAAAAGAAGAACAAAAATCGGCATTAGAAGCTGCAATTAATAAATTAAGCGAAGAAGAAGCAACAATTATAACTTTATATTATTTGCAAGAAATTTCGATTGAAGAAATTTCGGAAATTACCGGGAATTCAAAATCAAATGTTAAAGTGATTTTATTTCGTTCAAGAAAGAAACTTTTTTCAATAATAATGAAATCAAAAGAGACTGTTTTAACTCTATATTAAAAGCAAAATGGAAAATAATATCGATAAATATACCAATAAATTATTTGAAAATTCGGAACTAATGAATCCTTCCGAAAATTTTACAGATAATTTAATGTCTAAAATTAATCTGAAATTAATAGCAAAACCTGTTGTAAAAGTTAGTTTTTGGGAGAAATATAAATTCGCAGTTATTTTCAGTTTAACTTTCTCGATTATATTTATTTTGTCTTTTTTATCAACTCCAATATCAAATTCAAAAAAACTATATTTTAATATATTTGAAAAAATTCCAAATTGGGAATTAAATGCCGATTTTTTAAAACATTTTTTAAATTTTGAAATAAATACTTTTTATATAATATTATTTACATCAATAATTATTTTATTATTTTTTGATTCAATTTTCTCAATTATAAAAAATAAAAAAAGCTCGACTTTTTAAAAAGTCGAGCTTGAATATATATAATGGTTTATTGAATTTTGGAATTACATCATTCCGCCCATTCCGCCCATTCCGCCCATTCCTGCGGGCATTGCGGGTTCGTTAGATTTTTCTTCAACTAAAACTGCTTCTGTTGTTAAGAACATTCCGGCAATTGAAGCTGCATTTTCTAATGCAATACGTGTTACTTTGGTTGGGTCAATAACTCCTGCAGCATACAAGTTTTCGTAAACATCTGTTCTTGCATTGTAACCAAAATCGCCTTTTCCTTCTTTCACTTTTTGAATTACTACAGCGCCTTCTTTGCCTGCATTTATTGAAATTTGTCTGAGTGGTTCTTCTATGGCTTTTTTAATAATTTCGATACCGATTGTTTCGTCGTCGTTTTCGCCTTTAAAACCGACAAGACTATCCAAAGCTCTAATATAAGCAACGCCTCCGCCGGGAACAATTCCTTCTTCCACAGCTGCACGAGTAGCACTTAATGCATCGTCAACTCGGTCTTTTTTCTCTTTCATTTCCATTTCGGAAGCAGCACCTACGTAAATTACAGCTACTCCGCCGGCTAATTTTGCAAGACGTTCTTGTAATTTTTCTTTATCGTAGTCTGAAGTAGTATTTTCTATTAAGTTTTTTATTTCTTTAACTCTTGATTGAATATTTTCTTTATTGCCAATTCCGTTAACAATTGTTGTGTTTTCTTTGTCGATAATTATTTTTTCGGCTTGTCCGCACATTTCAATTGTAGCGTTTTCAATTGTATATCCTTGTTCTTCGCTAATAACAATTCCGCCTGTTAAAATTGCGATATCTTCGAGCATAGCTTTTCTTCTGTCGCCAAAACCGGGAGCTTTTACGGCAGCAACTTTTATTGTTCCTCTTAATTTGTTAACAACAAGAGTTGTTAAAGCTTCGCCGTCAACGTCTTCGGCAATAATCATTAACGGTCTTCCGGATTGTGCAACAGGCTCAAGAACCGGAAGCAAATCTTTCATTGTAGAGATTTTTTTATCGTAGAGTAAAATGTAAGGATTTTCCAAAACACTTTGCATTTTTTCTGTGTTTGTAATAAAGTAAGGTGAAATGTATCCTCTGTCGAATTGCATTCCTTCAACAACTTCAACAGTTGTTTCCATTCCTTTTGCTTCTTCAACGGTAATTACGCCGTCTTTTTTAACAATTTTCATTGCATCGGCAATGTGTTTTCCGATTTCTGCATCGTTGTTTGCGGAAATTTTTGCAACTTGTTCAATTTTTTCGCTGTCTTCGCTAACTGCTTGCGATTGAGTTTTAAGATTTTCAATAACAGCTTTTACTGCTTTATCGATTCCGCGTTTTAAATCCATTGGGTTTGCACCCGATGTAACATTTTTTATACCGATATTAATTATTGATTGTGCTAAAACTGTTGCGGTTGTAGTTCCGTCGCCTGCGTCGTCGCCTGTTTTTGAAGCTACTTCTTTAACCATTTGTGCTCCGATGTTTTCATAAGCATCAGGAAGATCAATTTCTTTGGCTACTGTAACTCCGTCTTTTGTAATTTGAGGAGCACCGAATTTTTTTTCTATTACAACATTACGTCCTTTTGGTCCTAATGTAACTTTAACTGCATTAGCAAGTTTATCAACACCTTTTTTCAAAAGTTCTCTTGCTTCAATGTCAAATTTTATTTCTTTTGCCATTTTTATATTATTTTTTTAGTTATTTTTAATAATTATATTATTGCTAAAATGTCATTAATTTCAATAATCAATATTTCTTTTCCTTCAATTTGGAATTTTTCACCGGAGAATTTATTGAAAAGTATTTTATCTCCTTCTTTTAGAATGTTTTTTGTATCTTCTTTTAATTCGTTACTTACAGCTTTAACAACAGCTTTTTGATTTTTTTCGGCAACGTTTCCGGGAATAATAAGTCCGGATTGTGTTTTTGTTTCTGCCGGTAATAATTCGGCAACGATTCTTTGTCCTAATGGTTTAATATTCATTTTTTATAATATTTTAATAAATTATGTAAATCAAATATTTATAACTCGAAATATCATAATTTATGCCATATTGGTTTTTTGATAAAATTGGTTGACTTTACGAACTTTTTGTCAGGTTCCAAAATTAATTTAATTACATATTTTCATAAA
This sequence comes from Draconibacterium orientale, assembly GCA_022729995.1. Taxonomy (GTDB): domain Bacteria; phylum Bacteroidota; class Bacteroidia; order Bacteroidales; family JAADGE01; genus DZBS01. Next base: position 49,572 of record DZBS01000005.1, read on the forward strand.
CTCCTACATAATATTTCGTTAATTGCTTAAATACTTATTATTTGCGAGTTTAAATAAATATGATTTGATAGAAATAAAAAAAATGTCAGTATTATGACATACTGACATTCTAATTTTGAAATTCGATGTTTAAATTATTTCTTGTTATCTTCTTTCTTTTGATCTTGTTGTAATTTATTAACATCTTCAACAGAAGGAATTTGAGGTATTTCATTGGTATTTAATTCTTTCATTTGTTCTTGGATTGCTGATTTTGGGTCAACAGTTGCTCTGTTAATTGATAAACTTGCTGTGATACTGAAAATTAAAACAGCAATTGCCAAAGTCCATGTAGCTTTTTCCATGAATTTATTTGTTTGAACAACACCACCATACTGATTTGCGTTGCCGAATGTTGATGAAAGTCCGCCTCCTTTAGAATTTTGGGCTAATACAATAAGAACAAGAATTACGCTTGCAGCAATAATTAAGATAATAGCGAGTGAAAACATAGTTTATTAAATTTTTTATATTTTAAAATTTTTGCGATTCCTGTTAATTATTTTCTTAATTTTTGGGTCTCGGCAATTTTGGATGCAAAGTAATCTTTTTTTTCCGGATTTTTCAAAATTAATTTCTCAAAAATATCAATTGCTTTGTCATAATGACCTTGATTGATAAATATATTAGCCATTAGCTCTGTTACAACAGGTTGTTTTTCTTTTGTGCTTTCCTTTGAAACATCGCCTTTTATATCAATTTCTTTGGTTCTGTCAAGTCTTGGTTCTGTTTGAATAAATTTTTCAACCAATTCTTCTTTTTCTTGTTTTCCGGCTGTTCGGCGTTTTTTAAATTCGGCTATTTTATTAAAGACACTGTCGGCTGCATCTTTTTCTTCTTTCTCTTTTATTTTAGCTAAATCTTTTTCGTTGTTTATTATAATGTCAACAGGTTTTTCTTTTGATATTGATATTTTTATTTCTTCTTTAATTTCTGAAACTTTCTCAAGCTTTTCTATTACTTTTTCAACTTCAATTTTATCAACAATAACTTCCGGTTTTATTTCTTCTTTAGGTTTTGCTTCGGATTTTGGTTCTCCTTTTATTTCTGCTATAACTTTTTTGATAAATTCAACTTCTTCTTTGTCAGGAAGTTCCAATGGTTTTTCTTCGTCCGAATTATCTAATTTTGTTTCAATTATAGTTTTCTCTTCAAGAATTATTTCTTCTTTTTTTAGTTTCTCTTCTTTTTCAATTCTTTCGTTAATAGATTCAAGATTTGTTACAATATCTCTCTTTTTAATTTCTTTAATTTCTGCTGAGTCTACTTTAGAGTCTTCTTTTATAATAACGATTTCAGATTCGGAATTCAAATTTATATCCGGTTCTGATTTTTTACTAATAATAGGTTCTCTTTTAGTTTTAAAGATATCGTCTTTCCTAACGCCGTTAGTTTTTCCGTCGATAATATTAGTTTTTGATTTATCAATTTTAAGATTGGCAATTTTATCAAAAATATCATCGGTAATAGATTTTGTTGATATATTATTATCTCTTTTTATTTCAAATTTTTCTATCTCTACTTTATTTTCGTGTTGGTTTGTAATTACTCGCGGTTCTCTAACTACTTTTTTCGGTTCTTCAATTACAGTTTTTGTATCTTCAATTATTGTTTTATTTTCTTTTACAAATTCTTTCGGCTCTTCCAATTTTGGTTTTTCTGTAAGTTTTTCGCTTATTATATGATCAATTACTTCTGCTGATGTTTTCATTTCAGACAGAATGTTTTTTGTTTCATCTTTTTCACCCGAAACAGGTTTTACTTTTTCTTCAGATTTTTTCTCAGCTACAATTATTGCATTTTCTTCTTTTTTAACAACAGTTTCAGCAGGTTTTATGCTTTCAACTATCGTTTCAAGTTTACTTTCTTCTTTTGGTTTTGCTTCTTTCAATAACGGCTTTCCTGTTTTTTCAGATTCCACTATTGGAATCATTATATCGTTGAGCAGTGATGAATGTACGTTTTTTCCTTTTTCGGTAAGTTTTTCCGATTCCGGAATTGGCATTGTTTTATTTTCAACTTTTTCAATTGCCGAATTTATTATAGATTGAATATCTTCAGGTTGTTCTTTTTTGATTTCTTCATTTTTAGTTTCTTCAATTTTTGTAACAGACTTTATATTATCAATATTTTTGTTTGTAACAACCGATTCTTTTTTCTTTGGCAATTCTTCTTGTCCTTTATTTACAAGAATATAAAGCATTTGTCTGTTTGAAATAAATGCCGATGATTTAGCGATAATTTCGTCGAAATCCTTTTCGTCAGAATTTTTTGCAGCACCTACTAAAAGCATGTGAGCTGTTTGAAAATACGGATAATCTTCTATTAATCTGGTTAATTCTGCGAAATCTTTTTTTCCGAGTAGTGAAGGATTTTTAATGTATTCTTCAATTTTATCTATTTTCATTTTCTAAGTTTTTTTCTTGGTTCTTCAGTAATTCTTTATACTGTTAAATTTAACATTTTGTTTCCAAAAATTAGTATATTATCACGTTTACTTTTCTTATGTTTTTTTACCAATTCACAACCGATTTGTTAAAAATATCATCAATAAGTTCTTCAACAATTTGCTCAACAAGTGCATCTTCAACGTCGGTTAGCATTTTTGTGCTTTCATAATCGGCATATCGCGAAAATGTATTATCAAAATTAAATTTTGCATTATTTACACTTTCATATTTTACTCTCACTTTGATTGTAAGTCGGTTATTATTTGCTGTTCCTTGTTCTGTTACCGAAACAGGTTTTGTTTCATAACCGACAATTTCGCCTTCAAATTGTAAATCGCCGTTTATTGGCACAAATTGAAGATTTGTTTGAGTAATAAATCTATTTTTTAGTGCTTCGGTAAATTTCTGACTCAAGTTTGCATTTACCAATTCTGCTCTGTTTGGAAAATATTTTATTGTAATTGTCTTATCGTCAGGATGAAGAGCAATTCCGGTAAAAGAATAGATTCCACAACCCTGTAAAGTTAAATATACAAAGGCTAATAAAAAAATATTTTTTATGTATTTCATTTACACGTGTTTAATTTTCTAAGTCGTAATCCTTAATTTTTCTATACAAAGTTCGTTCCGAAATTCCCAAATCTTCGGCTGCATATTTTCTTTTTCCGTTATGTTTTTCGAGTGCTTTTTTAATTAGTTCTATTTCCTTGTCTTTTAACGATAATGATTCTTCAATTATTTCTTCGGTGTCTTCAATATTTTTTTGTTTTTCTGAAAATTTAATATTTTCTATTTGATAATTTTCATTTTCAATATTGTTTTTTTCTTGATATTTTTTTTCATAATCGGACAAAAAGGCACTTTCTGAATTATCGGAAATTCTAAATCCTCTTTCGCCGGAAGAACCCAAGTTTCTTACAAAAGATTTTAACTCGTTTATTTCGCTTCGCATATCAAAAAGAATTTTATATAATATTTCTCTTTCCGACGAAAATTCTTCTTTTCCTATTGTTTCATTATAAATTGCAGGCAATCTTTTTGACGATTCGTCGGGCAAATATTTTGAAAGTATTTCTGCTGTAATTATTCTTTGTTCTTCAATTATTGAAATTTGTTCGGTAACATTTTTTAACTGTCGAATATTTCCTCGCCACCAATAATTTTCGAGAAGAACTGTAGCATCTTCGGTTAATCTTATCGCAGGCATTGTGTATTTTTCGGAAAAATCCGAGGCAAATTTTCTAAATAAAAGTGCAATATCGCCTTTTCTGTTTCTCAAAGGCGGAACTATAATAGGAACTGTGTTTAGTCTGTAAAATAAATCTTCTCTAAATTTATTTTGTCTTACTGCTTCCATTAAATTAACATTCGTAGCAGCAACAACTCTTACATCGGTTTTTATTACTTTAGAAGAACCGACTCTGATAAATTCGCCTGTTTCCAAAACTCTTAAAAGTCGAACTTGTGTAGACAAAGGCAATTCGGCAATTTCATCAAGAAAAATTGTTCCTTTATCGGCAACTTCAAAATATCCTTTTCTGCTGTCAACAGCTCCGGTGAATGCGCCTTTTTCGTGTCCGAAAAGTTCCGAATCTATTGTTCCTTCCGGAATTGCTCCGCAGTTAACGGCAATATATGATTCGTGTTTTCGTGAACTTAAATTATGAATTATTTGAGGGAAAAATTCTTTTCCGGTTCCGCTTTCTCCGGAAATCAAAACAGATAAATCGGTGGCTGCAACTTGAACTGCAATGTCAATTGCTCTGTTCATTCCGCCTGAATTACCTATAATTCCAAATCTTTGCTTTATTTGTTGAATGTCCATTTTTATTTTAATTGATATTTTATTTTTTGCAAAAATCGTAAATTTTTAAAAAATATTCAAATGAATGATAAAAATACTGTAATTTTGTCAGAAAAACAAATTAATGAAAATTATAGGAATAATTCCTGCAAGATATAATTCAAGCAGATTACCCGGCAAGCCATTGGCTGATATCAACGGGAAAACAATGATTAGAAGAGTTTATGAACAAGCTTCAAAAGTTATTGAAAATGTAATTGTTGCAACCGACGACAAAAGAATTACTGACGAAGTTTCCGCTTTTGGAGGAATTTCTGTTATGACATCGGAATCTCATCAAAGCGGAACCGACAGATGCGCAGAAGCAATTGAAATTTATGAAAATATTTCCGGCAATAAATTTGATATTGTTATAAATATACAAGGCGATGAACCTTTTATTCACGAATCACAATTAAAATTATTAATTTCGTGTTTTGACCATGAAAACACTCAAATTGCAACTTTAATCAAAAAAATAGATAACAAAGAAGATATTTTTGATATTAATAAGCCTAAAGTGATTATAAACAAAGACAAAGAGGCAATTTATTTTAGTCGTTCAACAATTCCGTTTGTAAGGAATTACGAACAAAAAGATTGGATTTCAAAACATGTATTTTATAAGCATTTGGGAATTTACGGATATAAAAAAGAAATATTGAAAAAGATTACACTTCTTGAGCAATCATCGCTTGAAAAGGCTGAATCTTTGGAACAAAACAGATGGATTGAAAACAATTATAAGATAAAAACCGAAATAACGGATATTGAAAGCTTTTCGGTTGATACTTTTGAAGATTTAGAAAAAATTAAAATTATTTAATAAAAATTATGTAACAAAAATACACAATCATACGTATATTTGAACAGAACATAAAACGAAAATTAGCATGAAAAAAATATACCTCACATTTATAACTGTTTTAACAGCAATTTTAATGTTTTCCTTGCAAGGATATTCGCAAACAAGCAATAACGCCGTTAGAGATAATTCAACTTTTCAAGTTGATTTTGATGCTTTGATTTACCCGAATCCGGTTACCGACAATAATTTTTACGTAAAATCCGACAATGTTATTAAAAAAGTTGAAGTTATTAACGTAATAGGTCAAATTGTAAAAACAGTAAACAACGAAACAAATCTGCCTTATAATATTTTTGTGCAATTTAATGGTTGCGAACCCGGAATGTATATGGTTCGTATAACTTCTGCCGATAATAAAAAGATAATAAAAAAGGTGTTAATAAAATAACGAAAGCCGGTTTATCCGGCTTTTTTTATGTCATATCTTAAAAGAAATATTACAAGTACGACTCAAAATAATCTTTATATAATTTTAACCTTCCGTTGCCAACTTTCTTTTCAATTTTTTCAACTTCCAAAATATTATATCTACAAAAATCTTTAAAAGCCTTTGATTCTGCACTAAACGGTCTGTGCAAAAAAGCCGAGTGAAGTTTCAATATCGAATCTTTAATTTTTACGGTTTCTTCCGAAAAAAAACATTTTTCAAAAGATTCAAGAACATAATTAATTGCAGTATTATTCAAATGAAGCATATCTTCGGCATAAAATCTGTAATCTCTCAAATCGTCGTTAACAATTTCGTAGGCCGGAAAATAATAAGTTTTATTAAATTCGGCATTTATTCTGTTTATTGCATAAACTAAAATCGATTTGCTCAAAGTATTTCCTAAAAAACCGTCTTTCAAATGCCTTATTGGGCTAACGGTGAAAATAATTTTTAGCTTCGGATTAAAATTTCGGAGTTTATTTATAAGTTGATAATATTCTACAATAATTTCATCGGGTGTTAATAATTTCTCAACAAACTTTTTTGAAGGGATTTTATGACAATTTGAAACAATTTCATTTGTGTCGACAAACTCATAAACCTTTGAAGTCCCGAATGTTAAAAATAAATAATCGGCATTTGCCAAAAATTCCGATGACATTTTTAAGCGTAAATTGATATTCTGCAAAACTTCATCTCTGTCTTTTCCGGAAAATCGGCTGTGATGGAAAAAACTATTCCACCTTTCGTTAAAATAAAATAAATTTTCTTCGGTAAACACAGATTCATGAACCAATAAATCCAAACTGTTTTTAATTGATAAAGGATTGTATAAAATTCCAAACGGATTTATATCAACGTTAAACTTAAAACTATCAAGCCTTTGCCCGATATTTTCTGAAAAACATGAACCAATGAAAACAATTTTTGAATCATAATTTAACTCAAAAGGAAACTTCTCGGGTGTATAAATCGTTCTGAAAATATTATCCATATATTTTGATTTTGTTTACTTTCCCATGCAAAAATGATACCCCGAAATATTTTTTTATTAAAATAAAAAACTCTTTTGATTAATCTTTAATTTTAAATGATATTTAATTTACCGGAATATTAAATTTTTGTATTTTGCGATAAATTTAATTTGAAGAAAAAATGAGGAAAATATACTGTGTTGGAGAAACCGTATACGATATTATTTTTAAAAACGGTAAAATTGTTGACGGAAAACCGGGCGGTGCACTTCTAAATACTTCCGTTTCTTTGGGAAGACTCGGAACTTCTGTGTATCTGGTTGGCGATTTGGCCGACGATAAAATTGGTGATATTACATTGGATTTCCTCAATGAAAACAATGTAAATACTGAATATATTTTCAGATATAACGACGCAAAATCCAGACTGGCTCTGGCTTTTCTTAATGATGAAAACACTCCGTCATATTCTTTTTATAAGATAAGAAAAACCGGCGAAGCTCAACTTATTTTTCCCGAACCAAACGAAAACGATATTGTTCTTTTCGGTTCTTTTTACGGAATGAAAACAGAAATTAGACAAGGATTAGTTGAATTTTTAATTGAAGCCCGGAAAAAAGGAGCAATTATCGTTTACGACCCAAATTTTAGAACAGCTCATAAAAGTATGCTCACGGAAGTTATGCCTATGATTGAGGAAAACATGAGACTTTCTCATATAATTAAAGGTTCCGACGAAGATTTTCTAAATATTTTCGGAAAAGACAATGCTCCCGGAACATACAAAATTGTGAAAGAACTTACCGATGCTTCACTAATTTATACTGCAAACCGTCACGGTGTTTGGCTTTCAACAAAAAACTATCATAATCATTTTGACGCTCTGCCTATTGAACCTGTAAGCACTGTTGGTGCAGGCGATACTTTTATGGCAGGAGTTGCATATTCAATAGTAAAACATAAATTGATTTTTGATAATCCCGATAAAATTTCTCGCGAATATTGGGATAAAATAATTACAACATCAATAGAATTTTCCGGACATGTTTGCATGGAATACGACAATTATGTAATGCCCGATTTTGCTTTAAAATATATACTTTAAATAATAATAAAATCAATATAAATAAAATGGGAAAAACTTTTGCTGAAAAAATTCTGGGTGCAGAAAAAGGTGCTATCGTTTTCCGTAAACCGGATATAATTCTTACTCACGATAACACTTCAAGTATAAAAAAAACTTTTGAAAAAATGGGCGGTCAAAAAGTTGCCGACCCTTCAAAATTGTTAATTGTTTTAGACCATAATGCTCCTCCGACAACAGCCGCTTTGGCAACTCAATATCAAGAAATAAGAAATATTGTTACCGAACAAAAAATCGAAAAATTTTATGATGCCGGCAAAGGAATTTGCCACCAAATTATGTCGTATCACGCATTGCCAAAAATGATAATTGTAGGAAGCGACAGCCACACTTGCACAGCAGGAGCTTTCAACGCAATGGCCGCAGGAATCGACAGAACAGAAGCCGCCGGACTTTGGAAAACCGGCGAAACTTGGTTTAGGGTTCCCGAATCTATTAAAATTACTCTTTCCGGAAAATTAAAACCCGGAGTTTATGCAAAAGATATTTCACTTTGGATTATAGGAATGATTGGTTCCGACGGTGCAAACTACATGTCGATTGAATATCACGGAGAAGGTGTAAAAACTTTAAATATTTCCGACAGAATGACGCTTGCAAATTTAGCGTCGGAAATGGGAGCAAAAAATGCAGTTTTTCCTGCGGATAAAATATTAGCAGAATTCTACGGAAAAACCGAAATCGAAGGAATTTGGGCAGATGAAGATGCAGAATATGAAAAGAAAATTGAAATAAATTTAGATGAACTTTTTCCGGTTGTTGCTGCACCGCATAATGTTGACAATGTGAAAGCTCTTGCAGAAGTTGCAGGAACAAAACTTCAACAAGGATTTATAGGAACTTGCACAAACGGAAGAATTGAAGATTTGAGAGAATCTGCACAAATTCTAAAAGGAAAAACTGTATTTCCCGGATTTCAATTACTTATTACTCCGGCTTCGCAAGAAATTTATATTCAAGCAATGAAGGAAGGACTAATCGAAATCTTTCTAAACGCCGGTGCAAATGTTCTTTCATCGTCATGCGGTCCGTGTTTGGGAACAGGACAAGGAATTCCTGCCGACGGATATAACGTAATTTCTACTGCAAACAGAAATTTTTTGGGAAGAATGGGAAATAAAAATGCAAATATTTATTTGGCATCGCCTGCAAATGTAGCATTTTCAGCTTTAAAAGGCGAAATTGCCGACTCGCGAGGTATAAAATATAACGATAAATATCCTTATTCAGCAGGTCAAAGCTCAACACTTACAATTAATGAAACTGATAACAGACGAACCGAAAGCGGAATTTGGAATTATGCCGAAGTCGACAATTTGAATACCGACCAAATGTTTGCAGGAAATCTGACTTACAACATTTTAAGTTCCGACGGAGCAGCAATTATGCCACATCTTTTTGCAGGTTTCGATATAAATTTTTCAAAAAATATTAAACAAAACGACATTATAATAGCAGGCGACAATTTCGGTTGCGGAAGTTCACGCGAGCATCCGGCCGTAGGACTTGCTTACGGCGGAATTCAAGCAGTTATTGTAAAATCGGTAAATAGAATTTTTTATCGTTCGGCAATAAATCAAGGACTTTTATTAATTGTTAATCCCGAAATAGTTAACTCATACAAAACAGGAGATAAAGTTGAAATTGATTTCAAAAATTCAATAATAAAAATTAATAATTCAGAATATAAAATTCCGGCTTTACCGGATAAACTTTTGCAAATTATCACAAAAAAAGGACTTGTAAATTGGATGAAAGAAAATTAATGATATAACCATAAAAACATTTTAAATATTGAAAAAAATAATCTTAACATACTCATTTCTATTATTAGTTGCTTTTGC
>DZBS01000049.1 GCA_022729995.1 Draconibacterium orientale
AAAAAATAAATGTTATTCAGATTTAAACAGAACATCATTTGTTGGATATTTTCCTGCCGATAATCCTAAATATTCCTGCATTGTTGTAATTCATGAACCAAAAGGGGCAAATATGTTTGGTAGTAATGTTGCAGCACCTTTATTTTTAAAAATTTCGGATAAAATATATTCAAAAGATTTTGAAATAAATCCTTTTGTTGAAAAAAACAATAAAAAAAGATTTATAGATATTCCGGTTTCCAAAAACGGATTTTCTCATGATTTGAACATTATTTTTTCTTCGATATTGGTTAATACTCAAAATCAAAATATAAAGAAAAATTCTCTGTGGGTTATAACAAATACTCATAAAAACTCGGTTGAATTTGTCGAAAATAAGATAAATAAAGATGTTGTACCGAATGTAAAATATATGGGAGCAAGAGATGCCGTTTATTTATTGGAATCAATGGGTTTGGAAGTAATTATGTCGGGTAAAGGGTTTGTAAAATTCCAATCGATTACTCCGGGAACAAAATTTAATAAAGGTCAAAAAATAACTATTGAATTAGCATAATAAATGAATATCAATTTAAAAAATATAATAAAAAATATTAATTATTCCGAAATTTCGGGAAATACAGATATTTCTATTTCCGGTTTAAGTTTCGATTCAAGAAATACAAAACCCGGACATCTGTTTTTTGCCGTAAAAGGAGCAAAATCCGACGGGCATCAATTTATAAATCAGGCTTTCGACAATGGTGCCGTAGCTGTAATTTGTGAAATAAAACCAAATCAAACGTACAAGGATAAGGTTATTATTATTGTTGATAATTCAGCCGAGACTTTAGGAATTGCCGCATCGGTATTTTACGGAAATCCTTCGTCGAAGCTGAAACTCGTCGGTGTTACAGGAACAAACGGTAAAACTACTGTTGCAACATTACTTTATAAATTGTTTTTAAAATTTGGATATAAAACCGGATTACTTTCAACTGTTGCAAATTATATCAACGAACAAAAAATTTCTGCAACTCATACAACTCCCGATTCATTGAGCTTTAATAAATTGCTTTTTGATATGGTAAATGAAGGTTGCGAATATTGTTTTGTTGAAGTGAGTTCACATGCAATTCATCAAAAACGAATTGCAGGACTTAATTTTGCCGGCGGTATTTTCACAAATATTACTCACGATCATCTTGATTATCACAATACTTTTGCCGAATATATTAAAGCTAAAAAAATATTTTTCGACACATTGTCTTCCGAAGCTTTTGCGCTTTATAACGACGACGATAAGAACGGTAAAATGATGGTTCAGAATACAAAAGCCAAGAAATTTTCTTATAGTTTGAAAACAATGTCGGATTATAAAGCCAAAGTTTTGGAAACTTTAATAGACGGTTCGCTTTTAGAAATTAATAAAAACGAATTTTGGACACTTCTTCCGGGAATTTTCAATGCTTACAATGTGCTTAGCGTATATGCTGTTGCTCATATTCTTGGGTTTGAAAATGAAATAATTTTAACAAATCTTAGTTCGTTAAAATCTGTCGACGGTCGTTTTGATACAATTTCGGGCAAAGGAATTACCGCAATTGTTGATTACGCTCATACTCCCGATGCTCTTGAAAATGTGTTGAATACAATTATCAATATAAAAGATAAAAACGAAAATATTATTACTGTTGTTGGTGCAGGTGGCGACAGAGATAAAACTAAAAGACCCGAAATGGCAAAAATTGCCGCTAAAATGAGCAATAAAATTATTCTCACTTCCGATAATCCGAGAACAGAAAATCCGGAAGATATTTTAGATGATATGATGGAAGGATTATCTGACGAAGAAAAATCTAAAACTCTCAGAATTACCGACAGAAAAGAAGCTATTAGAACAGCAACAATGCTTGCAAAAGAAAAAGATATTATTCTGATTGCAGGAAAAGGGCATGAGAACTATCAGGAAACTAACGGAATACGAATACATTTTGACGATAAAGAAATAATAACTGAACTTTTAAAATCATAAATTATAATGTTTTACTTCCTTTTTGAATATTTAGACAAAATAGATTTCATGGGTGCGGGATTATTTAAATATATCTCGTTCAGAGCTGCTTTGGCTGCAATTACTTCGTTGTTAATTTCTTTATTATGGGGAAAAAGAATTATTAGATTCTTACAAAAAAAACAAATTGGCGAAGTTGTTAGAAATCTTGGTTTGGAAGGACAAATGCAAAAAAAAGGAACTCCTACAATGGGCGGAATTATTATTATTGCCGCAATTCTTGTTCCGGTTCTGCTTTTTGCCGATTTAAGTAATATCTATATTATTTTAATGATTGTTACAACTGTTTGGCTTGGAATTATCGGCTTTATTGATGATTATATTAAAACTTTTAAAAAAGACAAAGGCGGTCTTTCCGGAAGATATAAAATTTACGGACAAGTTGGGCTTGGTCTTATTATAGGACTTTCATTTTATTACAGCAATGATATTCAAATAATTGAAAATCCGACCGCAAATTTTTCAAACGAAAATACAATTGTTCTCGACGAATCGCAATTGCCTCATACTGTTGACAAATCTCTTAAAACAACAATTCCATTCGTAAAAGATAACGAATTTGATTATTCGTGGCTTGTAGAGTTTATGGGCGATTACAAACAAAAAGCAGCTTGGATAATTTTTATAATTCTGGTAATTTTTATGATAACAGCCATTTCAAACGGTGCAAATATGACCGACGGATTAGACGGATTAGCAGCCGGAACTTCGGCAATTATCGGGAGCACTCTCGGAATTTTTGCTTACGTTTCGGGTAACTTAATTTTTGCCGATTATTTGAATATTATGTTCATTCCGCATATTGGCGAGCTTGTAATTTTTGCAAGTGCATTTATAGGCTCAACAGTAGGATTTCTTTGGTATAATTCATATCCTGCACAAGTTTTTATGGGCGATACCGGAAGCTTAACAATTGGCGGAATTATAGCTGTTTTTGCAATTATTGTTAGAAAAGAATTATTGATTCCGATTTTAGCCGGAATATTTATTGTTGAAAATTTCTCGGTTGTTTTACAAGTAGGATATTTTAAATATACAAAGAAAAGATATGGTGAAGGAAGAAGAATTTTTAAAATGGCTCCGTTACATCATCATTTTCAATTAAAAGGATTTCCGGAATCAAAAATTGTAACAAGATTTTGGATTGTAGGAATTCTGTTGGCTTTAATCACAATTATCACATTAAAAGTCAGATAGTATAATGCAAAAAAGAATAGCAATATTAGGAGCAGGCGAAAGCGGAACCGGAGCAGCAATTTTAGCTCTAAAAAAAGGTTTTGACGTTTTTGTGTCCGATATGGGAACAATTAAAGAGAAATATAGAAATATTCTTTTAAAAAATAATATTCAGTTTGAAGAAAAAATTCATACTAAAGAACTTATATTGAATGCAGAAGAAATAATTAAAAGTCCGGGAATTCCCGATAAAGCAGAAATTGTTGTTGAAGCAAAAAAACTCGGAATTCCTGTAATTTCCGAAATAGAATTTGCAGGAAGATACACAAATGCCAAAAAGATTTGTATTACCGGAAGCAACGGAAAAACTACAACAACCGAACTAACATATTTTATTATGAAAAACGCGGGCTTTAATGTCGGACTTGCCGGAAATATTGGTCGTTCGTTTGCCGAACAAGTTGCTAATGAAAATTTCGATTTTTTTGTTTTGGAACTAAGTAGTTTCCAATTGGACGGAATGGCGGAATTTAAAGCGGAATTTGCAATTTTATTAAACATAACGCCAGATCATTTAGACAGATATAATTATAATTTCCAAAATTATATTGATTCTAAATTCAGAATAACAAATAATTTAACAGAAAACGACACATTTATTTACTGTGCCGATGATGAAATTATTATTAAAGAAATTGAAAAAAGAATTATAAAAGCAAAAAAATATCCTTTTTCAACAAAAGAAACACTTGAAATTGGAGCATTTTTAAAAGAAAATATCATAGAAATTAAAACAGAAAAAAACATATTTGAGATGGGAGCAGAAGATTTATCACTTGACGGAATTCACAATATTCATAATTCAATGGCTGCAGGAATTACTGCAAAATTAAACGAAATCAGAGATCAAGAACTCAAAAAAAGCCTTTCAAGTTTTGAAGGAGTTGAACACAGATTAGAAAAATATATTAAAGTTAGAGGTGTTAGATTTATTAACGATTCTAAAGCTACAAACGTTAATTCTGTTTGGTATGCATTGCAAAGTGTCGAAGATAAAATTGTTCTAATTCTTGGCGGTGTTGACAAAGGAAACGATTACGGAATTATTAAAGACCTTGTTCGTCAGAAAGTTAAAGCAATCGTTGCTCTCGGTTCAGACAATACCAAAATAATGGAAGCATTCTTCGGAATCACCGAACTTTATGATACAAAAAGCATGAATGATGCCGTTAAAAAAGCATTTTCGCTTGCCGACGAAGGAGATGTTGTAATGCTTTCTCCTGCATGTGCAAGTTTTGATTTATTTGAAAATTACGAAGACAGAGGTAAAAAATTTAAAGAAGCTGTTAGAGAATTATAATATGCAAGCAACCGGAATAAATATTATGAAAGGTGACAGAGCAATTTGGATAGTTGTTTTTATAATTGCTGTTGTTTCTATTCCTATTGTATACAGTGCTGCAGGAATAGATACAGTTAAAAGTGCAAATTTGAATACAAGTTCGGTTTTGATTAAGCAAATTATAGGTGTAGTTTTCTCGATGGTAATTATATATGCTGCACACCTTTTACCTTTCAGAATTTATTTTATTATTTCAAAATACTTTATTTTCCTTGCAATATTACTTTTGGCATTAACTTTAAAATGGGGAACAGCAATAAACGGCGCCAAAAGATGGTTGGATATTTTCGGTGTTCTCAGAATCCAGCCTTCAGAACTTGGTAAACTTTCGTTAATTATGTATTCTGCAAGGCTTTTAGCTTTAAACTATGCCGATAAAATTGATTTGAAAAAAGCTATTCTTAAAATTTCTGTGGCAACATTGATTATTGTGGGTTTAATTATTCCCGAAGATTTTTCAACTTCACTTTTGGTCATCGGAATTGTTCTGATTCTATTGTATATAGGAAGAGTAGATTTTAAAAAAGTTGTTCGTTTAGGTCTAATTATTGGAGTTATAGGAGCTTTATACCTTTTTATTACGTATATATTTCAACTCCATAATCGTGTTGATACAATTTTTGGCAGAATAATAAACGCATACACCGGAACTCAGGTTTCTATTGCAAAAGCTGCAATTGTTAAAGGAGGAATTTTGGGTGAAGGACCCGGAAGCGGTGTAATGAAATATGTTTTTTCTCAATCCCAAAACGATTTTATTTATGCTTTTTCTATTGAAGAATACGGATTAATTGCTGCTTTGGCAATTCCTGTAATTTTCTTAATTATTTTTTACAGAGGCGTTAATATAGCAAAAAATTCCAATAAACCTTTTGCTATGTTTCTCACAATTGGTCTGACATTGGGAATAGTAATGCAAGCATTTATTCACATGGCAGTTTCTGTAAATCTTATTCCGCCAACAGGTCAAACTTTACCTTTTTTAAGTGCAGGGCTTACTTCGTTGTTTATAAATAGCTTTGCTTTAGGAATTATTTTAAATGTGTCTCGTTTAAGCGAGACTAAAAATGTTGATATTTAAAATGAACAAACAAACTAAAAATATTATTATCAGCGGAGGCGGAACAGGAGGCCATTTGTTTCCTGCAATTGCTATTGCTCAAGCTTTAAAAAAGAAGGATAAAGATACTAATATTCTTTTTGTTGGAGCTAAAGGAAAAATTGAAGAGAAAAAAGTTCCGGAAGCAGGTTTTAATATTGAATTGCTTAATATAGAAGGGTTTAAAAGAAAAATTTCTTTTGACACTATTTCATTTTTCCCAAAATTATTTTTTTCATTATTAAAATCAAGAAAAATAATAAAGAAATTTAAACCTGATATTGCCGTCGGAGTTGGCGGATATGCAAGCGGACCTTTATTGAAAATTGCATCAAAAATGGGAATTCCTACTGTGTTGCAAGAGCAGAATTCTTTTCCCGGAATTACAAATAGATTATTAGCAAAAAAAGCTGCTAAAATTTGTGTGGCTTATGACGGTTTAGAAAAATATTTTTCGCCCGAAAAAATTATTAAAACAGGAAACCCTGTTAGAGAAAATATTTATAATAATGATGTTGACAAAGCAAAAGCAGTAGAATTTTTTGGATTAAATCCGCAAAAAAAAGTAATTTTAAGTTTGGGCGGAAGTGGCGGAGCAAAAACAATAAATAATGCTTTGGCTAATAATATCAGCAAAATTGCAGATTCCGACGTTCAATTGATTTGGCAAACCGGAAAATTTTATATCGAAAGTTCTTTAAAATCTGTTGAAAAATTTAACTCAAATCAAATTGTTGTAAATGATTTTATTACAAGAATGGATATGGCTTATAAAGCTGCCGATATTATTATTTCGCGAGCCGGAGCCGGCACAATTTCCGAACTTTGCAATTTGGGAAAAGCCGTTGTTTTAGTGCCTTCGCCAAATGTTGCAGAAGATCATCAAACAAAAAATGCTGTTTCTTTACAACAAACAAATGCAGCTATAATTGTGAAAGATATTGATGCAGACAAAGAATTGGTTGATAAAGTTTTAGAATTAATTAATGATGAGGATTCAATAAAATCATTATCTCAAAACATTGCAAAACATGCACTTTATAATTCTGCAGATAAAATTGCAGAAGTTATTTTAGATATAGTAAATACCGAAAAAAAATAATATTATGGCTAAAAATTTTAAATATTACGGTTTAATTATTTTTGTAACAACGATAATTTTTTCTTCATGTAACAACGATACCGCTAATTTTCAAAACACTCAAAAAAATGTTTCTCTTAGAGGTGAAGCACTTACTGCTCAACTTTCCGGATTATACAATTCTTTAAGTGAGATGAATAACTATTTTGGTTACAAAAAAGAATATTTAATTGTTATTACCAAAAATGACAGTTCGGTTCAATATCTTTTCAATGGAATTTCTTTTGACAATGAACTAATCGACTCTTTAAATTTTATTATTGATAAAACCGCAAGAGTTTACAGAGCTTACGAAATGCTCACAGATATTAGCGTTGGACTTGAGAAATCCGGAATTGTAAAAGATGTGAAATTCTTTTATGAAAGTATTGATTTTAATTCTCTTTCAGAAGAAGATAAAAAAATTCTGACAGATGTTAAACAAGCTTCAGAATCCAAAAAATTTGAAAGAAAAGAAATTATTTACGGGGTTAGCTCTATTTTGCTGAATATCATTCAAAATGACTTTGAAAAAGAAAAAATTATTATAAATAAATTTTTTGAAGCTTACGATAAAGGATTGCAAAAAGTTCAAAACTCTTCTTTCGATTACGCAAAAGTTGAAAATTTAGTGAGCGAACCTTATACCGACAGAGATGTATTAATAGGTTTATATAAACTTCAACTCAGAAATGAAGCAAACCAATCGAGAAACGAAATATTAAATAAGTTTTCTACTTTAATGCAAGCCGCAGAAAAAATAAATGCAATTCATTTTGAATTAACTAAACAAAAAAGAGACGATGACGCTGTAGACAGATTAATGTCAGAAACAGATTTGTTGTTGAATTATATTGAAAAAGAATAAATTGAAAAAAGAAATTAAAAATATTAAATACGTTTACCTTATAGGAATCGGCGGAATAGGAATGAGCGCTTTGGCTCGCTATTTTGTTGATGCGGGAAAAATTGTTGCCGGTTACGACAGAAGCGAATCAAAAATTACCGACGCTCTTTCAGACTTAGGTTGCGATATTTCTTTTGTTGATTCATTAGAAACAATTCCTTCGGAAATTATTAATGCCGATAAAAGTGAATTGTTAATTATTTTCACTCCTGCAATACCAAAGAATTCTATAATACTTAACTATTTTATAAATAAAGAATACGAATTAAATAAACGTTCGGAAGTTTTAGGAATTATTTCTAATAATCATAAAACTGTTGCTGTTGCCGGAACTCACGGTAAAACTTCGGTTTCAACTATGATTGCTCACATTTTTCATAATTCCGATAAAACTTCAAATGCAATTTTAGGTGGAATTTCTAAAAATTATAATTCAAATTTTATTCTTGATAAAAATTCTAAATCACCCGAATATCTAATAACCGAAGCCGACGAGTTCGACCGTTCATTCCTACAACTGTACCCCCATACCGCTGTTATTACATCAATGGACGCCGATCATCTCGATATATATTCAGACATAAACGATTTGCAGGAAACTTTCAGAAAGTTTATGAATCAAATTGATAAAAAAGGAAACTTAATTATTAAAAAAGGTTTGATTACAGATAAGGAAAGAATTCCGCAAAATGTTTACACTTATTCATTTGCCGAAGAATCAGATTTTTTTGCATTAAATGTTTTTTCCGGTTCCGATTTTGGAACTTTCGATATTTCTACACCAAAAGGGATTTTTAAAGATTTTAAAATCTCAATTCCCGGAAGATTAAATATCGAAAATGCTGTTGCCGCTTTTGCTGCTTCTTTTGTAAACGGAATTGATGCCGAAACTATAAAAAATGCACTTTCTCATTGGAATGGCGTAAAACGAAGATTTGAATATATTATAAAAACACCGGAAATTGTTTTTATAGACGATTATGCTCATCATCCAGAAGAAATAAAAGCTTTTGTTGCTTCTGTGAAAGATATTTATAAAGATAAAAAGATTCTCGGAATTTTTCAACCGCACTTATTCTCTCGAACAAGAGATTTTTCAACAGAATTTGCTAATGAATTGAGTGAATTGGAAAATATTATTTTGCTTGAAATTTATCCTGCAAGAGAAGAACCAATTCCCGGAGTTACTTCCGACATTATTTTTAGTAAGATTAAATCAAAAAATAAAATAAAATCTAATAAAGAAGATTTATTGAAAACTATTGATTCTATTGACTTTGACATTGTTTTAACAATAGGAGCAGGCGATATTGATAAAATGGTGGAACCAATAAAAAAAATGTTATTATCAATTTAATTATAAAATTTTAAAAAATTAAGCTAAAGTATTGATTAACAATTAAAAATTTGGATATTTGTAAAGTTTACTTTAATTTAGCACGACAAAAATATGATGATAAAAAGGAATAAAATAATATCAATTTCAGTTGCTGTAAGTTTTGTGCTTATTGTAATATTATTTTTATCATTAAAAGGAAAAGTTTTAAACAAATCAATAGATGTAAAATTTATAAAAAACGGTGGCGAAAATATTATAAGCGTTGAAGAAATAAGGAATATTGTATTACATCAATATCCTAACTTTGTGAATATGAATGCCGACGAAATTAATTTATCTCTTTTAGAAATCGAAATTGAAAAAAATCCGAGTGTGAAAGATGCCGATGTTTTTAAAAAATTTGGCGGAATTTTATCGGTTGAAATTGAACAAAGAATTCCGATTGTGAGAGTAATTAATAATAAAAATAAAAGTTTTTATATAGATACCGAAGGTTCTTTAATGCCGATTTCAAAAATAAAAAGTGCCAGAGTTGTTGTTGCCAACGGAAATATTAAAAAACAATATAAAAATGTATGTGAAAATATTTTTGCCGATTCTGTTGTGAATAAAACGCTTATAGATATTTATAAAATTGTAGTTGCAATTCAAAAAGATAAATTTTTAACAGCACAAATAGAACAAATATATGTTACAAACAGCAAAGAATATGAGCTTGTTCCAATGGTTGGAAGGCACACTGTTATGCTCGGAGATACTTTTAATTTAGAAAATAAACTTGTGTATTTGAAATATTTCTACCAAAATGTTTTAAACAAAGTCGGCTGGAATCAATACACTTATATCAATATAAAATTCAATGGTCAAATAGTTTGCACCAAAAAAGAATAAAAAAAATCCCTTAAAATCAGAGAAAGAGTCATGAAGAAAATTATTACGGCAATAGACATCGGAACTACAAAAATTGTAGCAATAGCAGGCGAAAGAAACGCTTCGGGAAAAATTCAAATTATTAGCATGGGAAGTGTTCCTACGCCAAAAGACAGTGTTAGCAAAGGAGTTGTTCAGAATATTGAACAAGTTTCAAAAGCAATAATTGAAGCAGTTGATATTGCTTGCGAAAAAGGAAATATTACTTTCGAGGAGGCATATATTGGAATTGCAGGTCAGCACATTCACACTCGCAGAAGCAGTCATTCTGTCATTATAAATTCACCGGAATTCGAGATTTTAAAATCTGATGTTGAAAAACTTCAAAGCGAAATTTATCACAGTGATTTAGATCCGGGAGAAGAAATTCTGCATGTAATTCCTCAAGATTATACTGTTGATAAAAATTTCGGAATCACAAAACCTGCCGGAATGTACGGCAGAAAACTACACGGAAATTTCAATATTATTATCGGTGAAAGTATTTCGGCTAAAAATATTAAAAGATGTGTTGAAAGAGTTGGAATAACTCCCGTAGGAATTTATTTGGAACCGCTTGCATCATCGGCTGCAGTTTTAACGGAAGACGAAAAAGAAGCAGGTGTTGCACTTATTGATATTGGAGGCGGAACAACAGATTTAGCAATTTATTACGAAGGAATTTTACGATATACTGCAATTATTCCTTTTGGAGGTGACATTATAACTTCCGATATTAAAAAAGGTTGCATAATTCTTCCTAAAGTTGCTGAAGCAATAAAAGTAAAACACGGAAAAGCTTTAAGCGAATTTGCTCCGGAAAACAGCCTTATTGTTGTTGAAGGAATTAACGGAAGAGAGTCAAAACAAATTTCTATGAGAACAATTGCCGAAATTATTCAGGCAAGAGTTGAAGAAATTTGCGAAATTATTGATTTTGAACTTACAGGTTCGGGATACAGAAATAAGTTGGCAGCCGGAATTTCACTAACCGGCGGAGGTGCGTTACTTAAACATATTCAACAACTTATGAAATATAAATTAGGATTAGACGTAAAACTTTCTCGTCCGGGCGATAATCTTTCGTCGGCAAACAGAGATATAAATAATCCTAAATATTCAACAGCTGTAGGACTTTTAATGTTAGGAATCGAAGATTGGGAAACAAAATATGCCAAAATGACTCCCGAAGAATATCAGCAATATAGTGAAAAACCGTTGAAAGACGAAGATATAGATGTAGATGAAAAAAATCCGAAAAAGAGAAAAAGAAATATTTTCGGAAATTTTAAGCAAACACTTATTGAGTTTATGGACGACAATGATAAAGAAGTATAAAATATTATACTTAAAAAATTTTATTAAAATCAGAGACAATGGAAAAAGATTTATTACCATTCGAAATGCCTGTGAATTTCACATCAATAATTAAAGTTCTTGGTGTTGGCGGCGGAGGAAGCAATGCCGTAAATCACATGTACAGGCAAGGTATCAACGGAGTTGACTTCGTTGTTACAAATACCGATGCGCAAGCATTACAAGACAGTCCGGTTCCTACAAAAATACAATTGGGCGAAACTCTTACCGAAGGTTTGGGTGCAGGAAACCAACCCGACAGAGGACGAGAAGCTGCAATAGAAAGCATCGAAACTGTTAAAAAAGAAATCGGAACAACAACAAAAATGATTTTCATAACTGCCGGAATGGGTGGCGGAACAGGTACAGGTGCTGCGCCGGTTATTGCAAAAGCAACCAAAGAAATGGGAATTCTTACTGTTGGAATAGTTACAATTCCTTTCAGATATGAAGGTGCAAAAAGATTGAATCAAGCAATTGAAGGAATAAAAGAAATGAGCAAAAATGTTGATTCTTTGCTCGTTATCAATAACGAAAAATTACGCGAAATGTACGGCGATTTTGAAGCAAGCAAAGCGCTTGCAAAAGCCGATGAAGTTCTTACGGTTGCGGCTAAAGGGATTGCCGAAATCATTACAAAAAAAGGACATATCAATGTTGATTTTGCCGACGTAAAAACAGTTATGAAAGACAGCGGAATTGCGCTTATGGGAACAGGTGTCGCAAACGGCGAAGAAAGAGCCGTTAATGCAGTTAAAGCCGCTCTTATTTCGCCGCTTCTCGATAATAATAATATTCAAGGCGCAAGAGATATTCTTCTTAATATTGCTTCCGGAACAAAAGAAGCCACAATGGACGAAATTTCGTTTATCAACGAATATGTTCAAATGGCAAGCGGAAACAAAGCCGATTTAATTTGGGGAAGCTCAAAAGACGAAGCTTTGGAAGATAATATTTCTGTAACTGTTATTGCAACAGGTTTCGGAACTCGCGATATTAATGAAATTTATTTGAACCAGGAAGCAAAAAAATATAACAGCGATGTTAAAATTAATCTTAACGAAGATGTTAATGTTATAGATTCTTTTACCGACGATGACGACGGAATTCCTTTTGAAATAGAAGGAGTTGACGAAGATGATTCGGAATTTGGAACTAAAGTTTTTAAAATTTCTGCCGAAGGCGAATATGATGAAAATGAAGAAGAAAAATTTGATAAAGGAATGTATTTGAAAACTGATAATTCCGAAAAATCTACCGAACGCGAAACTAAAACTTTGGTTTCAAAAGTTAGCGTTAAAACAAATTCTGAAAACCCGTATTCGTCAAATTCAAAGACAGAAACGGATTTGTCGGGCTATAAAACAATGGTTGATTTGCTTGAAGACGTTCCTGCATATATCAGAAAAAAAGTTGCAATAGATACCGAGAAATCTTATGAAAACGAAAATATTTCAAAATATACAATATCCACGAGAGGCGATGAGATTTTTGTGGGAGAAAACAATAAATTTTTAGACGAAAAACCTGATTAATTATTTATAGCAAAAGGAATTTCCCGAGAAAGTTTTTTCTCTGATTTTAAAATTTTCTCGTTTTCTTTTAAAAAAATGAATTTGGATTTTCCTTTTTTGCTATGAATTATTTATAATATTAGTTGTGTTGAGCAGAGTGCAATCTGTAATTCTAAAAATTGCAGATTAATAGGCCGGTTTTTTTAAATCGGCCTTTGTTGTTTTTATTTTCTGAAAAAATTATAAAATTAAATTTGATTTTGTCTTAGAATGACGAATGAGATAAAGTTATCCAGGGAAATTATAATAATAAAGAGTGTCTTTTTTTATACTATCTATTAATTTTTCAATTGTAGCATTCTTGTGTTTATCATAATCAATTAACTTTTATGAGTATAATTCATGACAATTTAAAATGTATACCATGCCGAATTCATTACACCAAAAAAAGTTGAAATTGTAGTTGACTGAATTTGACTTTCCTGTAAATCTATATAAACTATAAGATTTATTATTTACAATTATATCTTTTTTTGTTTTATTCTGTAAAATAATTGTATCATTATTTGTATAA
Organism: Draconibacterium orientale; assembly: GCA_022729995.1. Classification (GTDB taxonomy): domain Bacteria; phylum Bacteroidota; class Bacteroidia; order Bacteroidales; family JAADGE01; genus DZBS01. The sequence continues at coordinate 13,450 of DZBS01000049.1, forward strand.
CTAAGAGATTTAGAAGACTCTAAACAAATAATGTATTTTGTATGCAAAGAATCTTTTAAATAGTATGAATATACAGAACATTCGTTATTTTTCAACTTTTTTAAATAAATTCATCGACTTTATTTAAAGCGTCACCATAAAAACGAACAATATGAACTTCTTTGTTACATCCGGATACAATATAAACCAAAATAAATAAACTAATTACTTTTTTTAAGCCACGGATTTTGAGGATACTTTCAGATTTAGCTTTTATTATTGAATTCCATAATGCCATTGAATAAATATTTTTCCGACTGCACATTAGTAGCTGTCGCAAAGATAGTTAAAAACTGTTAAAATTATAAATCGATTTACAAAATTAGCTTTGTCGGTGAACTTATTTTTATTTATCGAAAACTGTTTTTTTAATATCAATCTTTATCATTTAAAGATTCTGTTATGTTATCAAGATTTCTTCGATTATCATAAAATCTGACAATAATAATCTCTTTTTCCGATTCATTTACCTGAAAATACATTGAAACTTGTTTAACAACAATACAGCGTCTTAAATTTTTACGGTATTCGGTTGAAGGATAAATAGCAGGCATTTTTGAAATTAATTCAATTGAGTTTATTGCAGTATTCTTAAACTTTTTTGCAGAATTTTTACCCCAATTATCTATCAAATAATCAATAATTTCTATAAAATCATTTTTCGATTTTTCCGACCATTTTATTGAATACGACACTTTTATAAATCTTTAAATTTTTTATTGATATCTTGAATTACTTCATTGTGAGAAAGTAAATTTCCTTTCTTTATATCTTTTAAACCTTCATCAATTGCATTTTGCACAGGTTTGCCGATAGAGTTCCACCAATCTGTTTCGGAATTTATCAATAAATGTTCAATTGCATCAAGTATGTCAATATTATAAACTTGTGTAATTATTGAAATCAATTGAATTTTTTTATTTTCAATAGTATCTATATCTGTATTTGTTGGTATAATCATTTTGTGTCATTTTTTACAAATTTAAGAAAATTAAATTTATAATTTGCTTTGTTCAGGCTCAATTTATGAATATTAAATTTCAAAAAATCCTCAATTTTTAGATAATTTAAATCTATTTATACTTTGAATTCTTCGATTCGAGAAATTAATTTTCACGAACTCAATTAATGCAATTCTACATTCATAAATATTAATTTTTACCAAAAATTAATTGTGTTGATTATTGTAGTTTTTAAAATAAGGTATTCTTTTTTTATCTTGAAAAAATATCTTTTTAACTTCATATAATTTGGCATGCAATATTTACAATATCATTATTATTAGAAATTAATTTACATTTCTTATTTCCAATTAACAAAAACTTTGTCAATTCTTGATATTCAACTATATCAAATTATCTAAATGAATATATATTCGTAATTATTTAAAAAAATCGTTTTAGAAACTTGCATTTTGAATATATATTCATTATATTAAAAGAAAAAAGATACCATGAAAACTTCAGTATTATTTAAAATTTTTGTGATATTGCCGTTATTATTTTTCGTTGATTATGTAATAATGGTATTATTAGGATGTTCAACTTGTTTGTTAGGATTTGGAGACGGATTTTATTGCGGAGCTTATTGCCTTTTCGGAAAAATTATTCTTTTATTGTCGGTAACATTCTTTTTATTTATTATATTTCCCGATATAAAAGAATTATTTAAAAAGACGAAAAATGTCTCGCCCTCAAAAGAATAGAAAAGTTGACGAACCGCCTAAAATGCTTGGTTTCAAACCGTTTGGAATTGCAGTTTGCGATACCGAAAATGTTGTTTTGCATTATGATGAGTTTGAAGTTGTAAGACTTTTAAATTACGACAAGCATTCACAAATTACAGCTGCAGAAAAAATGGGAATTTCTCAGCCGACGCTTACACGTGTATATAACAAAGCTTTGAAGAAAATTACCAAAGCATTTGTAGAAGGAAAAATTATAATTATTGAAGGCGGAAATTTTGAATTTGAAAAAGATTGGTATAAATGCCAAAAATGTTTCAAATTAATCGAAGGTCTTGAAAATCATGTAAAATGTGCAGATTGTAATCGTTTTGGCGAAGATGAATTGGTAAAACTAAACACAAACGGAATATCTAAATAGTTTTTTGGAAACAACTATAAATTATTTCTTTTGACAGACTTGTATGAATAATGTGAAAATTTTGTTTCATCTATTAACTTGAGTTGTTCCTGTCCGGTCTTCATTATTCATTGAAAGGTTTTCCGTGAAAAATAAATATAATAGCATCAACTCATGCACTCCTTACTGCATAAAATTCTAATTCATGCAGTAATATATTTTTCCGAAAAGTCCAAAGACCCATAATATTTACATTTGCTTAATCAACCATTCTTTGGCTTGAGTTTCATTATCGAATGATTTTACATCACGACCTGCAAGTTTTGTAACTCCGTTAAAAACATACTGTTTTAAACCTGTTACACCAATTATTGCACTTGCTTTTACGAAAGGCTTATTGCTTTTGATATATTCAAAAAACAAATCTTTAATTTCCGAATTAAAGTGCATTTCGGTAATATCGGCAAGTGAAAGAGCCGTTCGGGATTCAAAACTGTGGAAATATTTTTTTCCTGTTTCAATAACAGCTTTTATTTCATCTGCTTTTTTCATTCCTGCAAAATTCATGAAATAGATTTCTTTGCCTTTATGAGTGATAATGTTTTCGTTCATAGATTTAATATTTTGGATGTTCAGTTGTTTTAAAAATGAATTCAATTTTAAAAGCATTAAGTATTGCATTTTTTGAATAAGTTCCTTAAATTGAATTAATTTATTTAAGCAATTTAAATCAATTTATGAATATAATAAACATTTTTTTGATTTAATAAAAGGCAACGAAATTTAATTTGTGAAAAAGGTTTTATAATGAAAAAATTTAACAAAAAGCAATTTAATTCTTTTGTCTTCTTATTTATCATCGGTAATAAAAAAAACCTGTCAGTCATCAGATTAACAGGTTTTATGCTTTTTTAAAAGGAGCGGTCTGGACGGAACTTTGTTATTTTACCTCAATGCAATGATTATAAGTGATGTAAAATTAATAATCATTAAAAAAGGAACAAACCTGTATCAAAATATTAATTCAATAGCTCGGGGGACTGGAACTTTTATTTAAAAGGTCGAACAATTATTGTTGAATCTTCATAAATATTAGGATTGTCTGTAATCGTATAAATATATCCTACAGATGCACCACATCCGGATAACGTTCTTATTGAAAATGCAGTGTCGTTATACCAACTTACAAATGAATTTGTAAAAATATGTGGAACCATTTGAGTAGTTCTTAGACAGATTGTTTTATTTTTATATGTATAACTAACTTCTTTTGTTGAATCGTCAATCTTTAAAATATGCAATTTAACTAATTCGTTTTCGCTCTTTAAATTATATTCTGTAAATTCAATTTTAATACTATCATATACACAGTTTCCATAATTTATAATCCATAAATTACTATTATTATTCATAGAAAATTGACTTTCATCAATATAATAGGAATTGTCTTTTATTGCATTGTTTTCACATGACATTATTGCAATTGAAAATATCAGCAATATCAATATTATTTTCTTTTCCATACGCCTTTTATTGTTGTTAAACCTGTTATTTGATTTGTAATATTTATCGAATAAGGATCATTATTCATTTTATCAAAATTACTCTTTTTTGTTTGACAAGACACATAAGAAACGCAATTATTTCCAATTCTTTTATTAATATTAAAATATGTTGTATATGCCGCTTTAATAACTTCTATCCATGATTTTTCTACTAATGGAAAAAAATACGGCTTGTTAATTCTATAATAATCAACATAGCCGAAAACCCCTTGCTTCCAAACATCTGAATTATAAGCATTAAATTGACCTTTATTACACACAATTTCCTTTATTGAATTACCATATAAACCGGATTTTAATCTATTTGCAATTGTTTCCGCAACAATTCTTCTGTCATTTTCAGAAACTTTTCCGCATTCATTTGATACACCTCCTGCTTCTGCTAAAACCATTCTAATTAGATACCCTAATTCACTTTCAAAATCTAAAACCGTAAATGAGCCGTTAGTGCTTGAAAAGAACACAATTTCATTTGTTTTATTTTCCGACTTTTTTATAAAATTTCCTGTGTTTTTATCAAATAAATAAGCATAGCGTTTTGTTGTTTGAATTGCTTTATTTGGGGAACTATTTGACACAATGATCGGAGCTATTCCTATTTCGTTTGTATCTCGTTTTCTCCTTTTATACAAATAATATCCTATTCCCGATAAGGTAATAAATGTGATACTTCCGATAATTAATACTTTCTTTTTCATATTATTCAAAATCTATATCTACTTCCTCACTTCCTCCGAACCGATTTTTTTCGGCTTTCCATTTTCCGGCAGCTACTTTGAAAACGGCTTGTGCGTTGTGCCCGAAGTCGGAATCGCCTTTGTAGGTATCGCCACTTTTGTAGGACATGAGTAGTGAAACTGTCGATAAATTTGTGTTTGATGATTTTAGTTTTTCAAGTTCATCGTTGGACATTCCGATAGAGTTTACGCTGTCAATCATCAGAACGTCAATTTGTTTTAAGAAGTTTTTGTCATCAGGTAATTTTTCGGCAAAATATAAATTCGGAACTGCTGCTGAAAGTCTGTTGATTTTTTCTTTGAGAGTGAACGAATGCCCTTCTTCTTTGGCAATGAAAAGAATTTTCAGATTATGTTCGGTGGCTAAATATTTGGCTAAACCTAATATTAATGTTGATTTTCCGCTGCCTTTTTCTCCCCAAAAAAGTAAATGGAAAGGCAGAGAAATTGTTCCGATTCCTTGTTTCCATTTGCCTGTTAATTCAACCGTGTCAAAATGTTCATTCGAGATTTGAGTAGCAGAAAATATGCCGCTCGGCAACTGATTTTCTGTAATATTTTTTTCGATTTCATCGGGCAAGCCGTTTAGACTTTTTTTTTTGCACGGACAAGTTAGTCCTGCAATTCCCGCTAACCCTTTTAAATCGAAGTTTTCGGGATATAGTTGAGTGTTTTGATTTATGAATGATTCGAGTGATTTTTTGATTTTTTTCAATTCTTCAAAATGCAAATCTTTGCTCGTGATTTTACCATCTTCGGCTGCTTTTTTAATTGCTTCAAACAAGCGTTTTGCCTGAACTTTATCTTCTTTTCCGTATAAATTCACATATCGTTTTATAAATAAAACCGACAACATTTGTTTTTCTCTTCCTGCGAGCTGCTTCAATTCCTCAAACTTTTGTTTTGGAATTTCAATATTGAATTTTTTGTCGTTATATGAATCTTTCAGAAAATTAACAACATACAAAATGTTTTTTGCATGTGCCGAAGTTTTTCTAATTTTCAATTCCGCCGCAGCTTTTTCAATTCTTTTGTACAAATTGAGAATCCTTTCTTTTGCAACGGTTTTGCCGTTCATCAATACAAAAGATTTTATGAATTTAATTTGCAAATCAACATCGCCGACTTCTTTTATAAAAGCCTTTGTTTTTGCAGTTTTTACCGTTTTTGCTTTCTTTACATGTTTAACTTTTATTGACTGTTTTTTAGTTTCAGATTTTACTTTTCTTGGTTTTTGAACAGCTTTTGTTTTATCAGGCTTTCGAACTTTCTTTCCCTCAATTTCATTGAGTTTTGAAATAAAAGTATTGATATATTCGTCGATTGTTTCGTCTTCTCCGTAAAGGTCGAGATTCTCTTTTACAAATTCAAACTCTGATGCTTTTAAAGCTTCAGGTAAATTTCTTTGTTCAAACTTATTGTATTCCGCTGTAATATTGTCAATTGTTATCATATCTTTTGTTTTATTTATTGTGTTTTTTGTTTTGGGGATTGAAAAATGATTTTTCGTAAAACGTCCGCCTTTTTTTACACTCATGCTATAAGTTTTAAAAGTTTCAATTTTGCCGCAGCTTTTACTTTCGCAATTCTAAGCCTTTTGTCTTTGTCCGAATTTTGTTTTGGGATTGATTTTCCGACATTTTTTCTTTCTTCAAATTTTTGTTTATCAATCTCAAAAATCTTTTCGGCTTTTTCCTGAATAGGCGTTTTTACTTTGATAGTTGTTTGTTCGGTGTCAAAATATTCGTTATAAACATTTTGATGCAGCTTAATACTCAAATTGAATTTTTTACCCAGATAATTTGCCAATTCTTCAATGTTTTCGGAATCAAAAACTGCAAGCATTTGGTTTGAAATTTTATCGAAACCGTCTCTTTTATTGTTAGATAGATTGATGATATTCAAGTCTTTAAAATATTCTTGAAAATTTCTTGTTGCAGGAACATAAAATTTAAAAGAGCCGTGATATGTTTTGTGAATGCTGATTTTTCCGCTTTTCACTTCGCTTCCCGGCGACATGTTTTTCAAATAGTCAACCGCTTTGTTGATTGGAACATTCACGTAATTTTCTCCGGTTTTTACAGGGTCGTAATTGTCGGGAAGCAAAATTCCTTTGCGGATACTTCCGTCTTTTGTAGTAAAACTTATTAGTTTTCCGGTATATTTAGAATATCCCTGAAGAATATTACCGGTAACAATATAAACGGTTTTTCTTCCAACATTTGAAGCTCTGCAATCGTATTCCCAATTTTTCAACAAATCTTTTTCAACCCAACTGTCAATTCCCTGACTGTAACCCATAATTTCGGCAAGCTTTTTGGCTTGGTCGCCGCTCAATGTGATCTCAAGATATTTGTCGCTGTTTGCAATCGCAATTTTAATTTCCATTGCCGAAGGTGCAAACGGATTATTTTTCTTTCGATCTACATTGTAACCGACACAAACGGCTTTGGCTCTTTCGTCGAAAAATGCGGGAAAAAACAAAACTCTGCCGATATAAAAGAAATTTAAAACTCGATGAATATTGCCGAAAGTATTATTCGCTTTTTTTCTCATGAGGTCTTCCGCATCTTTTTTTGCTTTCAGAAGTTCATCCGTTCTTTCATTTTCAAAAGCAATACGCTCTTGTTGAGTTTTTAATTTTTGATATTTTTTTTCT
>DZBS01000050.1 GCA_022729995.1 Draconibacterium orientale
GACTTCGCTCAACGACCGAACTCTGCCGGTCACTGAGCGTAGCCGAAGTGCCGGAATATGAAGTGCCGAAGTGCGTTTCCACTTCGCTCAACGACCGAACTCTGCCGGTCACTGAGCGTAGCCGAAGTGCCACATTATCACATTACCACATTAGCACATTTTCAGATTATCTCATTTTCAAATTTTCAAATTGCACCATTGTATAATTGTATAATTGAATCATTGTATAATTGTATAATTGAATCATTGTATATTTGTATAATTAATCATTGTATATTTGTATAATTGCACCATTAATCACATTAGCACATTAGCATATTAGCAAATTTTCAAATTGTATAATTGCACCATTGTATCATTGTATATTTGTATAATTGCACCATTAATCACATTAGCATATTAGCACATTTTCAAATTATATAATTATTAATTGATTGTATAATTGTATATTTGTATAATTTTGCCATTGCACCATTACTCTTTTACAATTAACAATTATCAAATGACCGACAATATTTATATTAGATGGGAACAGAGATTTGCCAATTATAGAAAAGCATTAAAAAAACTTTCGGAAGCAATTGATTATATTAAGAAAAGTTTAGACAAAACCAAGCAAGACATCAAACAAAACAATGCTGAAACCGTTCTTGATGAGATTATAAAAGAAGGACTTATCCAACGTTTTGAATATACCTACGAAATGGCTTGGAATGTTATGAAAGACTATGCCACATTTCAAGGAAATGCCGACATCGGCGGCTCTCGCGATGCCATAAGATATGCTTTTGCTTCAAACCTTATCCAAAACGGTGAATCATGGATGGATATGATTAAAAGCAGAATCAAAACTTCGCACACCTACAACGAAGAAACGGCAAATGAGATATATACCAAAATTATTGACGACTATTATTCCGAGTTTATGTTATTTAAAGAAGTAATGCAGAAAAAAATATCGGCACAACAACAAAACTTATTTGATAAAGAATAATGTACGGCCTAACAGAAACAGATATTATTAAAATACAAACAATATTCTCGGCTTATGAACCCGTTGAGAAGGCTGTCTTATACGGTTCTCGTGCCAAGGGCAACTATAGACACAATTCCGATATCGATATAAGTTTGGTTGGAAACAATATAGATTTAAACCTATTGCTCAATATCGAAACTAAACTCGACGACCTTCTTCTACCCTATAAAATTGACCTTTCAATATTCCATAAAATCGAAAACCCGAATTTAATCGAACATATTAATAGAGTAGGGATTACATTTTACGAAAAAAAACAAAATAAATATGAATTATGAATGTGATGATGTGCTAATGTGCTAATGAGAAGTTCCGGAGGCTGAGCCTGTCGAAGCCGGGCATGCAGTTTGCTATTCCGGCTTCGACAAGCTCAGCCTCCGAAAAGATTCCGGTCACTGAGCGTAGCCGAAGTGCCACATTATCACATTTTCAGATTATCTCATTTTAAAATTTTCAAATTTTCAAATTGCACCATTGTATAATTGTATCATTGTATAATTGTATAATTGTATCATTGCACCATTAATTACATCATCACATTATCAAATTTTCAAATTGTCTCACATCTCATATCTCACGTCTCAAATCTCGAAATAAGGTTTCCGCCGGATGCAACGCCTTAACTCCCGTTCCGTCGGCAATCTGACAACGGCAACTCGTGCCCGATGCCGCAATAATAGTTTCCGGCTCGGCATTTCTTACGGCCGGAAACAATACCAGTTCGCCAATCTTCATCGACAGCTCATAATGTTCCTTTTCGTAACCAAAAGAGCCTGCCATGCCGCAACAGCCGCTCGGAATCTCTTCCACGCTGTAATTTTCCGGGAATGAAAGAATATATTTGAGAGCTTCGGTAGATGCAATGCTCTTTTGCTGACAATGTCCGTGCAATTTTATCTTTCTTGTGTCCGTTTTAAAACTTTCCTTCTTAATATACCCGCTTTTCATCTCCTTTGCCAGAAATTCGTCGAGGGTATAAACGTTTTTGGATAAATTTTTGGCTTCCGTGTGATAGATTTTTTCCGTTTCGGCATTAAAAAACTCAATATATTCGTCTCTAAACGTCAGAATTGCCGACGGTTCGATACCAATCAAGGGTTTATCTTCCGAAATAATATTTTTTAGTAAATCGATATTCTTTTTGGCAATAACTTTTGCTTTTCTAATCAATCCTTTGGAAATATAGGTCCTTCCGCTCACGGTATGCTTTGGAATTATAACATTATATCCCAATTTTTCTAATAAAAGTATAGTTGTAATGCCTATGTCGGCCTCGTTATAATTGGTAAACTCATCGGCGAACAGGTAAACTGTTTTTTGTGCCGAAGTAATTCTCCTGCGAGATTTGTCGTGCTTCAATAAAGTTTTGGTGCTTATTGCGGGCATTTTTCTTTTAGAATTGAAACCTACGGTGTTCATAATAAGTTTTGAGAAGAATTTATTATTGAGGAAGAAGTTTGAGAGGGCAGGGGCGAGGCTCAATATTCCGTTTATCTTCGAAATCTCGGCAACAAGTCTGCTTCGCATCGGAATGCCTTTAATATCGTATCTGTGTTGTAAAAATTCAGCCTTAAGCTTTGCTACATCTACATTTGAGGGGCATTCGCTCTTACATGCCTTGCACGAAAGGCAAAGATCCAGCACCTCATATAAATTCTCGTCTTCAAACGGTCTGTCGGAGTTTGTTAGCACTTCTCGCAGCATATTTGCCCTGGCGCGAGTGGTATTTTTCTCGTTTCTGCTTGCCATATACGACGGACAAAGAGTTCCGCCGGAAATTTCGCTCTTTCGGCAATCGCCGGAGCCGTTACATTTCTCGGCTGCACGCAAATATCCCAATGTTTTTGAAAAATCGAAGGTTGTGGAGTATTCTTTTGTTGCATTGCCCGGTATATATCTCAAATACTCGTTCATGGGCGGAGTATCCGTTATTTTTCCCGGATTGAATATGCCGGTCGGGTCCCACACGCTTTTTATATCTTTAAAGATATTATAAATTCTGTTGCCATACATCAGCGGAATAAATTCTCCTCTCAACCTGCCGTCGCCGTGCTCGCCGCTTAGCGAACCGCCGTAACTCTTAACCAAAAGAGCTGTTTCGTGTGCCACATTGCGGAATATTTCCACATCTGCCTTGCTTTTTAAGTTGAGAATAGGGCGCAAATGCAATTCTCCCGTGCCTATGTGCGCATGATAAACGCAGTTTAGACGGTATTTTGCGAGTATCTTCTGAAAATCTTTTATGTATTCCGGCAACTTTTCAACATTAATCGCTGTGTCTTCCACAAGGCTCACCGGAGCACCATCGCCGGGCATATTAGAGAGAATTCCGAGTCCGGCCTTGCGTAAATCCCACACTTTTGTAATATTTTTTCCGGTTATGGTCTTAAAGCTGTAACCCAAGCCTGCTTGTCGCATCTCGGCTTCCATAAGTCGGGCAATTTCTTCTATTTCTTCAAAAGTTTCCCTTGCAAATTCAATAATAAGGATAGCTTCGGGGTCGCCTTCAATAAAAAAGCGGTTTTGTTTAAATCCCGGATTATCTTTTGTGAGGTCAAGTATAGTTTTGTCGGTAAGTTCAACCGCACCGGGTTTATATTTAAGGGCAATAAGGTTTGCATAAAACGAATGTTCCAATTTCTCGAACTCAACAGTTATTATGGCCTTGTTTTTGGGCGGAAGAGGCAACAGTTTAAGCGTAATTTCAGTAATAAACACCAATGTTCCTTCCGAACCCGAAAGAAGTTTGCAAAAGTTAAATTTTTCTTCAGAATTGATATTAAAAATATCGTTCTTTAGCAGCATATCCAGAGCATAACCGGTGTTTCGTCTTTTAACTTCTTTGTCGGGATATTCTTTTAGAATGATATTTTGAGTTTCAGTATCGGAAAGCACTTTATAAATGTGCCTATATAGTTCGCCTTCAAAGTTATTTAGTTTGCATTTCGCTTCAAATTCCTCTTTTGTTAAATCATTGAATACAACTTCGCTTCCGTCGGTCAATAAAGCCTTAATACTTGCCGTATGATCTCTCGTTGAGCCGTAAATAAGCGAATGCAGTCCGCAAGCATTATTGCCCGACATTCCGCCCATTGTGCATCTGTTGGCAGTAGAAGTTTCCGGACCAAAAAACAATCCCAATTTGGATAAATATACGTTTAGTTCCGACAAAACCACTCCCGGCTGCACTGTAACAGTTTTTTTGTCTGTGTCTACAGCAATAATTTTATTAAAATGCTTCGATACATCAACCACAATGCCTTTTCCGGTAACTTGTCCGGCCAGCGATGTTCCGGCACCTCGCGGAATAAGCGAAGTTTTATTTTCCGAAGCAAATTTTATAAGTTCTTTAATATCATTGTCCGATTTCGGAAAAGCAACAGCAATTGGTTCCTCTTTATATGCCGATGCGTCTGTTGAGTATATTGTGCGGTGTATCTTATCGGTAAAAATATCACCCGAAAACATTTTTTTTAATTCTGAAAGCTGTAAAAACATATTCGCACTTTATAGTTTAACAAATAACTTAAATTTATAGAGTGCAAAAATAAATGAATTTAATCGATTTAAGGGTAAAGCATAATTTGAATTAATTAATTGGGAGTGATTAATTATTAATTATGAATTATAAATTATGAATGAAGAAAGAATAATTATTATTTAAGTGTTATAAATTATTAATGTTAATTGCAATTCCCCCTTTTATAAAGGGGGTTAGGGGGATTTATTTATTATTGTAAGCAGATTTAAATTATAAATGAACACCAAAAGAAAAAAATCCACATTTTAAAGGCATTTAGTGATTATTGCCGTGCAAACAACTCGCCCTACAAAGGTTTTTGTATAAATTTAAGCATTCCGAAGCCTTTTAGACAGAATTCTTTTTCGGCATGCAGATATAAAACCATCTTAACATAAGATACAATGCATAAAATGTACGATAAAAAGCAGAATGATACCGAAAATATACATTCTGTCGGCGCAGGATTGCGTAAAAATTTATCAAAAAGATTTGTCAGGCTTGAACTTTGGTTCTTTGTTTCAAGACAAAGAACATAGAGGAAAATTAATGAGTAATCAAAATTTCTAAAGTGATATTTAATTAAAATATAAAACTGTCATATCGAACGAAGTGAGATATCTGCATCAATATTAACATCTATCTTTCAAGATTTCTCCCTTTGGTCGAAATGACAGCTTTACTTATATTACGGTAAATCCTATTGCAGTTTATATTCTATAAAATTTCTATGCAGGTTTAATTACCGGCACAGTACTGTTCCAAGCAGGTATAACACTTTTACCGTAAGAAGGGCAGGGCACAATACCTCTTTGCGAAGTTTTGCAACTGCTTGCAAAAACTATGAATGTTACTGCTAATATTACGCTTACTTTTTGTTTTACTCTTTTCATTTGTATATAATTAGTTAAAATGGCTTTTAATTAGTTAAACGAAAGTTATTAGAAATTGTTTCACGAAAAATCTTTTGTAAATTTATTATTTACAACAATCCTGCAAAACTTTATTTCAACTGTTTAGCAAGGTATTTTTGTTTTTTAGATTGATATTTTTAAAATTTTTATTGTATAAATGTTTTTTTGTATAAACTTTCATTATATATTTGCACTTATTTAGATTAATTCCAAATAGAAATATTCCCGGAATAAAAAATAACAATATAATGAGTAAAGACGAACATTTAATAAACGATATAAAGAATAAAGAATACGAAGCCGGTTTCGTTACCGATATTGAAATGGATGTGTTCCCCAAAGGATTGAACGAAGACATTGTGCGAAAAATATCTGCCAAAAAAAACGAACCCGAATTCATGGTCAATTATCGTTTAAAAGCATATAGATATTGGTTGCAAAGCACGCAACCCGAGTGGGCAAATCTTAAATTCGATAAACCAAAATATCAAGAATTAAGCTATTATGCCGCACCAAAGAACACTCCCAAATATAACAGCCTCGATGAAGTAGACCCGGAAATTCTTGAGACATTTAAGAAGCTCGGCGTTCCTCTCGAAGAACAAAAGTTCTTATCCGGCGTTGCAGTTGATGCAGTTATCGACAGTGTTTCGGTTCACACAACATTTCAGGAAACATTGAAGGAACTGGGTATTATTTTTTGCTCCATAAGCGAAGCAATTCGCGAACACTCCGAACTTGTAAAAAAATATATGGGATCGGTAGTTCCTTATAACGATAATTACTTCGCTTCATTAAATGCCGCTGTATTTACCGACGGATCTTTCGCATATATACCCAAAGGTGTGCGTTGTCCCGTAGAATTATCAACATATTTTCGCATTAATCAGGCAAATACCGGTCAATTTGAGCGAACTCTTGTAATTGCCGATGAAGGAAGCTATGTTAGTTATCTTGAAGGATGCACTGCACCGCAAAGAGATGAAAATCAACTTCACGCTGCTGTTGTTGAACTTATTGCACTTAAAGATGCCGAGATAAAATACTCAACAGTTCAAAATTGGTATCCCGGCGATAAAGAAGGCAAAGGAGGAATATATAATTTTGTTACCAAAAGAGGAATTTGCAAAGGAGATAACTCAAAGATTTCTTGGACACAAGTAGAAACCGGTTCGGCTGTTACTTGGAAATATCCGAGCACAATTCTTAAAGGCGACAACTCCGTTAGCGAATTTTACTCCGTTGCAGTAACAAATCACTACCAACAAGCCGATACAGGCACAAAAATGATTCACTTGGGTAAAAATACCAAAAGCACAATTATTTCTAAAGGTATTTCTTTAGGAAAAAGCAATAACAGCTACCGAGGAATGGTAGATATTAAGAAGTCCGCTCAAAATGCTCGTAATTTCTCGCAATGCGATTCACTTTTAATTGGCAGCACTTGCGGAGCTCACACTTTTCCATACATCAATTCAGAAAATTCAAGTGCAATTGTTGAACATGAAGCTACAACTTCAAAAATTGCCGAAGATCAAATATTTTACTGTAACCAAAGAGGATTGGACACCGAAAATGCCGTAAGTCTTATCGTAAACGGTTTTGCAAAAGAAGTTTTAAACAAATTGCCAATGGAATTTGCCACCGAAGCACAAAAATTGTTGGCTCTAACAATGGAGGGAAGCGTAGGATAATGAGAATTAAATTATTAATCATATTGTTTTTATCAATATTCTTTTTGCAAAGTCAAAATGCTTTATCGCAAGAAAAACCAAAAGCCGAAAACTTTATAGGAATAAAAGGAGGGTACGGATACTCGGCAATAAATCTTAATGTTCTATTAACCAACTCATCTTTATATTTGAAGGAAGGGAAAATTGCGGGAATTACATTCAAAAATTTGTCTAAAAAATACACCGGACTTATCATGGAGCTTAATTATGTTGAGAAGGGAGGCCAAAACTTCTATGAAAAAAGCAAATTAACAGATTCAACAGGAGTAATAGAAGCAGAAATACCCTTTATCCACTCGTTAAACTACATAGAACTTCCTTTTCTTATGAATATCAGAATAGGAAAACATAAAAGTAAAATAAACATTAATGGTGGACCTCATATCGGATATCTTGTAAAAGAAAATATAAAATTCACGGAAACTAATTTGACTGAAGGGCAATTTATAAACCACGTAAACTTAAAATTTGAATACGGAATAAATGTGGGAATCGGATACGGATTTCAGTTTAATAAAGGACTTATTGATTTTGAAATTCGCTACAGTCACGGACTCACAAACATATTTGCATCACAAAGTATCAACAATTCGCTTATCAGCCAAAACCAAGTTTTTGTGGCTACACTGGCATATTACATAAAATTGAAATAATTATAAAAATGTTAAAGATAACAAATCTCAGAGCCGAAATTGACGGCAAAGAAATACTTAAAGGAATTAATTTAGAAGTTAAACCCGGCGAAGTACACGCTATAATGGGACCAAACGGCTCCGGGAAAAGCACATTGGCTTCTGTTCTTGCCGGAAGAGAAATTTATAAAGTAACAGGCGGTAAAATAGAGTTCAACGGAAAAAATTTACTCGATTTAAGCCCGGAAGAACGTTCTCGCGAAGGAATTTTTCTTGCTTTTCAATATCCAATAGAAATTCCGGGAGTTTCCATAACAAATTTTATGCGTGCCGCATTAGACGAGCACCGTAAACATAAAGGTTTAAAACCGCTTTCTGCTTCAGAATTCCTTAAGTTTATGAAAGAAAAAAAAGCTTTGGTTGAGTTAGACGCAAAGCTCGAAGGACGTGCAGTTAACGAAGGTTTTTCCGGCGGCGAAAAAAAGAAAAACGAAGTATTTCAAATGGCAATGCTTGAACCATTATTATCAATCCTTGACGAAACAGATTCAGGGCTTGATATTGATGCACTCAAAATTGTAGCCAACGGTGTAAACAAACTTAAAACTCAACAAAATGCAAGTATAGTAATCACACATTATCAACGTTTGTTGGATTATATTGTGCCTGATATTGTTCATGTTCTCTATAACGGTAAAATTGTTAAAACCGGAGGAAAAGAACTTGCTTTGCAACTTGAAGAACAAGGCTATGAAGACATTAAATTCAAAGCTGATAAAAAATAATTAGAAATGTTTCGAAATTTATTCTCGAAATTTAAAACAAAATAAAATGACACAACATAAAGTTTTATCAAAACAAGATTTATTGTCGTTGTTTGAAGGGAAAAAAAGTTTTATTTCAGATATTGATAGCCATAAAAAAGCATTAGATTATATAAATGCAAATGAATTTCCTACAAACAAAACAGAGGCTTGGAAAAACTCAAATTTAAATCAGCTTACCAAACATAAATTTTGTTTGCCGGAGAATAAAAACGAAAATGAAGTTCTTGAAGATACATTTGCTGTTTTTAACATGCAACCGTATAAAATTTCTATTATAAACGGAAAATACTCTCCAGAAAATTCTGATTTAAAGTTAGAAAATTCTAAGATATTTATTGGCTCATTAAAAGAAGCTAAAGAAAAACATTCGGATTTATTCAATAAATACTATAATAAAACCGAAAGCTATAAAGACAATGTTTTTGCATCATTAAATACTGCTTTTGCAGAAGACGGAGTATTCATTTATTTACCGGATAATATTGTATTAGAAAAACCTATTCATGTTTTATTCTTTTCAAACGGAAGAGAACAAAAAGCATTCATCCAAAATCGAAACTTAGTTGTTATTGGTAATAATTCTTTTGCAGATATTTTAATTTCGTATCACTCGGTTTCTTTCGACAGTGTTTTAACAAATGTGGTTTCCGAAGTGTTTTTAGAAGAAAATTCAAATTTAAACTTAAATGTTTTTCAAGGAGAAGGCGAAGGAACATTTCACATAAATAATACTCACTTCATTCAACAAAAAGGAAGTAATCTTACAACAAATTCAGCAATTATGTGCGGTGAATTTGTCCGAAACGATTTAATTGTTGACTTGCTTGGAGAATATTGTAACACTTCTTTAAACGGTTTTTATTTGTCCGAAAAAGAACAACATTTCGATAATTATATCAAAGTAAATCATCTTAGTGCAAATTGCAACAGTAATCAACTTTATAAAGGCATTTTAGATAATAAATCTTCTGCTTCGTTCTTCGGGAAAGTATTTGTTGCTCGGGATTCACAAAAAACCGATGCAAACCAATCAAACAAAAATATTTTACTTACCGATAATGCAAAAGTTTTCAGCAAACCGCAATTAGAAATTTATGCCGACGATGTTAGCTGTTCTCACGGTTCAACAACCGGACAATTAGATAAAGAAGCTCTGTTTTATTTGCGTTCAAGAGGAATTTCGGAAAGAAATGCCAAAACCCTTATGCTTTATGCTTTTATAAGCGATGTAATTAATCAAATAAACCTTACTCCATACAAAGAATTACTTTATTTCCTTTTGAATAAAAGATTAAAGGGTGATAAAATTGAAGGATTATGCAGTATTAAAATTTGTCCGAGTTGTTAATAAGAATATTATATGATAGATATTAACAAAATAAGAAATGATTTTCCTATTTTAAACACAAAAGTTTACGGAAGGCAGTTGGTGTATCTCGATAATGGAGCAACATCTCAAAAACCGTTGCAAGTTATCAGTTCAGTTGCCGAATTTTATTCCACAATAAATTCGAATATTCACCGCGGAGTTCATTATCTTAGCAGTAAAGCAACCGAAGAATATGAAAAGTCTCGTGAAAAAGTTAAAACGTTTATAAATGCTAAAAGTTCTGCAGAAGTTATTTTCACTAAAGGAACAACAGATTCTATTAACTTGGTGGCGTTTTCATTCGGTGAAAAATTTATTTCCGAAGGCGATGAAATTCTTGTTTGCGAAACCGAACATCATTCAAATATTGTTCCATGGCAAATGCTTTGCGAACGAAAAAGAGCAAAACTTATTAAAATTCCGGTTGATAATAATACTGAAATAATAATGGAAGAATATGAAAAACTTCTTTCATCAAAAACAAAACTTGTTGCAGTTGCTCAAGTCTCAAATGCCTTTGGAACAATTCATTCAACAGAAAAAATTATTGAAAAAGCTCACAAGTTCGGTGCAAAAGTATTAATAGACGGAGCACAATCAATACAGCATTTCTCCACAGATGTTCAAAAGCTCGATTGCGACTTTTATGTTTTTTCGGGTCATAAAATTTACGCCGAAACAGGAATAGGAGTTCTCTTCGGAAAAGGAGAATTGCTTTCGCAAATGCCGCCATATCAAGGCGGAGGAGATATGATAAATTCTGTTAGTTTTGAAAAAACAGAATATGCCGAATTACCTTTAAAATTTGAAGCCGGAACATCAAATTATGTTGGCGCTTACAGTCTTTTAAAGGCAATTGAGTATTTGGAAAATATCGGTTTAAAAGAAATTGCCGAATATGAAACAGAACTTAAAAATTATGCTTTCGAGAAATTGTCAACAATTCCGGGACTTGAGATTATCGGAAATCCCAAAAATAATTCGGGAGTGATTTCTTTTACACTTAAAGATATTCATTTTTACGATGCAGGAATGATATTGGACAAAATGGGAATTGCCGTTAGAACCGGAACTCATTGTGCAGAACCGGCTATGAAACGTTTCAATATTCTCGGAACAATCAGAGTCTCTTTTTCTTTTTATAACACAAAAGAAGAAATTGATATTTTATATAACGGATTATTGAAAGTGAAACAAATGTTTGAATAAATGGGATTTTAAAAAATTCCTTTTTCTTCGTTATGCTCATTTTTAAAAACCTCCATTTACAATAGTAAACTACGGTTTTGAAAAAATCGCAAGCCTCGAAAAATTAAATTTTTAGAAACCCATTAAAAAAAAATTATAATGATAACAGCAGAAATACAAAATTCAATAGTTGAAGAATTTGAAGTTTTCGATGAATGGCTCGATAAATATGAATATATCATAGAATTGGGAAACGAATTAAAACCTTACGACGAAAAGCATAAAACAAAATCTAACTTAATTTCCGGTTGTCAATCTCGTGTTTGGCTTAATGCCGAATTAATCGAGGGAAAGGTGATTTTCACAGCCGACAGCGACGCAATTATCACAAAAGGAATAATTGCTTTGCTGATTAAAATATTGTCGGAAAGAACGCCTTATGAAATATTAAATACCGAATTGTTTTTTCTTGATAAAATCGGTTTAAAAGAAAACCTTTCGCCGACAAGAGCAAACGGACTTGTATCAATGATTAAGCAAATGAAAAATTACGCTTTAGCATTTAAAACAATAGTAGAAAACAAAAAATAGAACATGTTTTTATTTTAAATTGAAAATAATAATGGAAAAAGACATATTACAACTTGAAGCTGAGATACTTATAGTTTTAAAGGACATATACGATCCCGAAATTCCGGTTAATTTATACGATTTAGGTTTAATTTACGAAGTTGAAGTCGACGATTATAATAACGTTGATATTACAATGACACTTACGGCTCCAAATTGCCCGATTGCAGACGGAATTCTTACAGAAGTTAAACAAAAAGTTTCTGCAATTCACGGAACAGAAAGAGTTAATATAAACTTGGTTTTTGATCCGCCTTGGGATAAATCGATGATGAGTGAAGAAGCAAAACTTGAATTAGGTTTTTTATAAGAAAATTCATAATATTGTTAGCTTGATTTTACTAAACATTATTTGATGTCCGATAAAATAAAATATTCGCAAATGATAAAAGCTGAGGCCAAAAGACTCGGCTTTTTTAATTGTGGAATTGCTCAAGTTCGCGAGCTTTCGGAAACCCGAAATAATTATGAAAATTGGATAAAATTCGGATTTAATGCACAAATGGATTACATGCAAAACAATTTCGAGAAAAGACTTAATCCCGAATTGCTTGTAGAAAATTCAAAAAGTATAATTGTTGTTCTGCTTCCATATTTAAACAAAGAAACACAAAAAAATCCCGAAGTTCCAATTATTTCAAAATATGCTTACGGCGAAGATTATCATTTTGTTATGAAAGATAAGCTTTCGTTGCTTTTCGATTTTATTAATATCAATATAAAACCAATAAATGGAAGAATTTTTACCGATTCTGCTCCTGTTGCCGAAAAACTTTGGGCCGAAATTGCAGGTTTGGGTTGGCAAGGTAAAAATTCAAATTTAATTACTCGAAACGGCTCATTCTTTTTTATCGGCGAAATAATTTGTGATATAGACTTAGAATACGATTCTTCGGCAAAAAATTATTGCGGAACTTGCACAAAATGTATCGACTCTTGTCCTACAAAAGCAATTCTTTCGCCTGCAGTTGTTGATGCAAATCTTTGTATTTCATATCAAACTATTGAAAACAAAACAGATATTCCGGATTTTTTGAAAGATAAATTTCAAAATCGTGTTTTTGGTTGCGATATTTGTCAAGACGTTTGTCCATATAATAAAAAAGCTGTTTTTACTTCCGAAGAAAGATTTTTTCCTTTAGAAGAAATATTAAATTTCAGCAAAGAAGATTGGATAAATATTACGGAAGAAAGTTTTAATAAAATTTTCAAAAAGTCTCCTTTAAAAAGAGCTAAATACAAAGGATTTATAAGAAACCTTAATTTTCTTTACGGCAAATAATAAAAATTATTAATTTTAGTTTTTAATTAAAAACCACGATAATGAAAAAAGTGTTAGTCTTTTCGTTAATTGCAATAGTTTTCCTTAATTCGTGCACCAACAATAAATTTAAGATTGATGTTTCGGATTACAAAACAGATATTAAAGTTAAAAGATTTGATTCTGAGTTGTTTAAATTCAATGAAGACAGTTCTCTTTTTTATATCGGCAAATATCAAAAAGAATTCGGTGATTTTTACGAACTTTATAATTCTGAAGTTTTTCAAATAAGTTTACCCGAAAATGCAGATTATTCCGAGAATTTATACGGATTTGTTCAATATTGGAAAATAAATCAAATTGATGTTTTCATTAAAAAAGAATTTCCCGATTTTAAGGAAGAAGAAAAGCAAATTAACGATGCTTATTCGCATTATAAATATTATTTTCCAAAAAAAAATATTCCGGCATTTTACACTTTCTTTTCAGCTTTCGGGTTGTCAATAATTACTTCCGACAGTATTGTCGGAATTGGGCTTGATAAATATCTCGGACCAAAATATTCCGAATTATATGAAAAAGCACAGTGGAATAATTATCAGCAAAAAAGAATGCGTAGAGAAATGATTGTTGTTGATATTATGCACGCTCAGGCAATTAACGATTTTCCTTATCAAGAAGAAAAAGGTAATTTGTTGGAAAATATGATTTATGAAGGAAAAATTCAGTATTTTCTTAATTGTATGTTGCCCGAAACCGCCGATTCTTTAAAGTGGAGATACACAAGCAAACAAATGAAATGGGCAGAAGAAAACCAAAAAAATATTTGGAATTATCTGGCAGAACAAAAACTCTTATTTTCTTCGGATAAACTTGAAATAAAAAAATATGTTGGCGATGCACCATTTACAACTCCGTTTTCCGACAAATCGGCTCCGCGAGCAGCTTCATATATCGGATATAAAATTGTTGAAAAATTCATGGAAAATAATTCAAATATAAGTCTTGAAGATTTAATGAAAATGAACGATTCCCGAAAAATACTAACACAATCAAAATTTAATCCGTAATGCAATTAAACCTTTTTGCCGATAAACTTTTTGAAAATTATACTAATTTTCGTGAAATTTCAATTTCCGATAAACGAGTAAAACATGCACAAATAATTGATTTAATTCAAAAAAGAAATAAAAATATTTTCGCGATTTCAGTTTTAGGAAAATCAGTTGAAAATCGTGAAATATTTTTGCTGAAAATAGGAGCGGGACAAACGAAAATTGTTCTTTGGTCGCAAATGCACGGCAACGAATCAACCGGAACAATGGCGCTTTTCGATATTTTTAATTTCTTTGAAAACAAAAATATTTTTATTGAAGAAAAAGCCGAAATTCTTAAAAATTGCACTCTTTATTTTATTCCGATGTTGAACCCCGACGGAGCGGAAGTTTTCAAAAGAAGAAATGCTCTTGATATTGACATAAACCGCGATGCTCTTAAACTTGCGACACCCGAAGCTCAAATTCTTCTTAATTTTATTGAAGAAATTAAGCCCGATTTTGCATATAATTTGCACGACCAAGATGTGTTTTATTCGGCAGGCGATACAAATTTTCCGGCTACAATTTCGCTTCTCACACCGGCTTTTAATTTTGAAAGAGAAATTGACGAAAACCGCATAAAATCAATGCAATTGGTTGTTTCTACAAACAAAATACTTCAAAAATTTATACCAAACCAAGTTGCAAAATATTCCGACGAATTTATGCCCAATGCTTTTGGCGATAAAGTTCAATCCCTCGGAATACCTACTCTTTTAATAGAATCCGGCGGTTACAAAAACGACACTGAAAAGCAATTTGTTAGAAAACTTAATTTTATATTGATACTTTCCGGAATATTTTCAATCTCGGAAAATTTATATAAAAACGAAGATTTTACCGAATACGAAAAAATTCCTTTCAACAAGAAAAACAAGCTTTTCAATATCATTTTAAGAAACGTTTCTATATTAAAAAACGGCAAAAAATATATTGCAGATATTGGAATTCGCCAAAAAGACGAAATAGAAAAAGATGTTTTATATATTGACGACATTGGTGATTTATCTCAAAATTCAGCTTATGAAGAAATTGATTTTTCGGGAAAAGGAAGTTTTGAGGATATAAGAATTGGTGATAACGCTGATGGGTTTTTAACATAATGAATAACATAAATCTATAAAGTTATTTTAGATTTCTATTAAAAAACAAAACCCTGCCAAAGATTTTTTCTTTAACAGGGTTTTAAGTTTTAAATGAAAGAAAAAATTATTCGTTAGTATTAAGAATAATTTCCGAAGTAACTTCCATAACTTTTTTATATACAGCACTAACACCGCAATATCTTTCTTCAGATAATTCTATTGCTTTTTGTAATTTTTCCAGCGGTAAAGTTTTTCCGGGTTTTGGAGTAAACTCATAAATAACATGCATTTTATAAAAATGTTTTGGGTGCTCGTCGGTTAAATCGCCGCTCACGTTAACATTAAAATATTCTATGTCTTCATCAATTCTCATTTTCTTTAGAATAGAAATAACATCCATTGCCGTACAACCGCCAAGTGCCGAAAGCATAAACGGTTTAGGTTGCGGACCGCGGTCTTCTCCGCCTACATGTTTCACTGCATCAATAATAACTTTGTGTCCGTTAACTTCCCATTCAAAGGCCATATTATTTAGCCATTTTGTATTTGTTGATTCTTTCATGATATTAAAATTAAATTTTTTTTACAAAAATACTATTTAGTTGTATATTGCAAAACTAATAAAAAATAAAAATTAGTAATATATTTAGGATAATTAATGCGAAAATTAGACGAAATACCTTCTTGTGAAAGTTGTTTAAAAGAAAATTTTCTTTTTAAACATCTCACTAAAGATGAAAACGATACTGTTTCTTACGTAAAAAATTGCAACTTTTTTGTAAGAGGCGACATAATTTATCATGAAGGAAACAGAGTGAGCGGAATTTATTGTGTTAATAAAGGAATAATAAAACATTTTAAAACCGGAATAGACGGAAAAGAACAAATTGTAAGATTTTCAAAACCCGGCGATATTTTTGGTTTTCGTTCGTTATTAAGCGATGAACCGGCATGTACAACAGCAAAAGTTATTGAAGATGCCGGACTTTGTTTTATTCCTTCCGAACAGTTTATTAAACTTATAAATGACAATGCTGCTTTTTCAATGGCAATAATGAAAATGTCGTGCCACGAACTTGGCGATGCAAATCAATATATACTTGATATTGCTCAAAAAAATGTTAGAGAACGATTAGCCGAAATATTAGCATTATTACACAAAAATTTTGGTGAAACACCCGACGGTTATCTAAATATTTCATTAACCAGAGAAGAACTCGCAAGTTTTGTCGGAACAGCCACAGAATCTGTAATTAGGCTTTTGTCGGAGTTTAAATCCGACAAACTTATTGAAATCAATAGAAGAAAAATCAAAATAATTGATATTCAGAAGATTAAAAAAATTAGTGATGTTTATTAAACCGGAATTTAATGTATAATGTAAAAACGCAAAACGAGGATTTTGTTTTAAACATTGATATTTCTAACTTAAATGGAGAAATAAATGAAAAACCGTTTATTTTGGATTCAAAAAAAATTCAAGACGGATTATACCATGTTATAAAAGATAACAAATCATATAATATTGAAATTGTTGAGATTGAAGAAGAAACAAAAACAGTTACTCTAAAAATTAACGGAACTGAGTATATTTCCGTAATAAAAGACGAAAAAGATATTTTATTACAATCTCTCGGAATTTCGAGTTCAACAATAAAACAGGTAAATCAGTTAAAAGCTCCGATGCCCGGACTTTTAAGAGATATTTTGGTTTCAGAAGGACAAGAAGTTAAGACCGGAGAAATATTAATAGTTCTCGAAGCTATGAAAATGGAAAATAATATAAAATCGCCTTCGGATTTGAAAATTAAATCTATTGTTGCAAAAAAAGGTGATACAGTAGAAAAAAACCAATTGATAATGTTATTCGAATAAGTTTATAAATATGTAATGAACAGGATTTTAAAGATAAATATTGTATTATTTTTTATTCTGATTTTTAAAATTGGAAATACTCAAAATTTACAAGTAAGCATTGAGCATTTCTCTATTAACGACGGCTTATCGCAAAATACAGTAAACTGCGTTTTTCAAGATTCACGCGGATTCCTTTGGTTTGGAACTCAAGACGGACTTAATAAATTTGACGGATACACTTTTATTAATTTTCGTCATGTTCCCGACGATAAAAATACACTTTCAAGTAATTATATTAGAGGAATTGTTGAAGATAAAGACAGTATATTATGGATTGCAACTCAAAACGGACTTAACAGTTTTAATTTTCGCACTCAATCTTTCAAAAGATATGTAAATCATCCCGAAAATATTAACTCGCTTAAAAACAACGATTTAAAAGCAATTTACATTGATTTTTCCAATATACTATCAATAAAAACAGATGACGGTGTAGACATTTATAACATAAATAAAAATCTATTTTCATTTCACAAACACGAATCTGACGAGTTTAGTTTTACTTCAGATTTTAATCATTATTCTATAATAGACGATAAAAAAGGTTTTTTGTGGATGGGTTCAAAAGAAGGTCTGATTAGTTTTAACAGAAAGAACGAACAATTTTTTACTTATCCGATTATTGTGAAAAATTCTACGAACAATAACGAAGTTTTTGCCGTTTATATAAATTCCGAAAACGAATTTTTTGCCGGAACCTCAACGGGTTTATTCCTTTTTAATACCCAAACAAAATTATTTTCTAAAATCCCTTTTGCCGAAAAAACCGAAATAGTAACCGCAATTTTTGAAGACAACAAAAAAGTATTATGGATAGGAACCGAAAACGGATTAATGTATTTTGATAAAAATACCGGAAAGATTAAACGAATTGAATTAATAAATAAATCGAATTATGATTTTGGAAGAATTATAAGTTTTTACCAAGATAATTCCGAAATATTATGGATTGCTTCCGACAACGGAATTTTTAAAATAGACAGAAAAGAAAAAAAGTTTAAATATTATCAAAAGAAAATTTCGGACAAAAGCAGTTTGAGTTCAGAAAAAATTTACTCAATATCAATGGATAATGTTGACAATATTTGGCTTGGAACAAGAACAAAAGGATTAAACATTTTAAACAGAAAAACCGGCGACCTTAAAGTTTATAATAAATCAAACTCGATTTTAAGAGACGATAATATTCATTGTATTTATAACGACGGTGAAAATAATATGTGGCTTGGTACAAGCTATGGAGTATTTATTTATAATCAATCAACCAAAAAATTTACTTCATTCAACACATATACAAATAAAAATCTTGATTATTTTTTCAAAAACAACCGGATTTCAAATATTATTAAAGACTCAAAAGGAATAATTTGGGTTGCTACATTTAACGGTTTATTAAGATACAGAACCGGTGAAATTGATGTTTTCATAAATAAAAGAAACTCTCCAAATGAAATTGTTTCAAACGAATTATTGGAAGTTATCGAAAGAAAAAACGGAAGTATTTGGATTGCTTCATCAAAAGGTGTAAGTAAATTTATTGAAGGAAAAGATAATTTTATTAATTTCACTAAAGAAAACAGTAATTTGAGCAATAATTCCTGTTTAACAGTTTTTGAAAGTAAAGATAAAACACTTTGGGTAGGAACAGAAACCGGACTCGATAAATTTGACGATAAAACTAATACATTTAAGTTTTATACATCAAAAAGCACCGGTTTTGTTAACGATTATATATATGAAATTCTCGAAGACGACAAAAGACATTTATGGCTTAGTACCAACAAAGGAATTATTACATTTAATCCGTTTACACAAGAAGTTCAAAATTATAATATTGAAGACGGATTGCAAAGTTATGAATTTAATGTGGGAGCTTCATTTATTTCAAAATCCGGCGAAATGTTTTTTGGCGGTGTAAACGGCTTTAACTCCTTTTTTCCCGATTCAATTTATAAAAACCCGTATCTTCCAAATCCGCTTGTTACACGTATAATTATCAAAGGACCAACCGGAGATGTAGAAAAAATATTAGGAGGAAATGATACTTTGTATTTGAAGTTTGATGAAAGAAGTTTTGATATTTATTTTGCATTGCCCGAATATACATATCCGTCAAAAAATGAATTTAAATACAGAGTAAAAGAAATTGATTCGAGATGGGTTAACAACGGATATAAAAACTTTGCCGGATTTATAAGACTTTCTCCCGGAGAATATACTTTTGAATTAGAAGCAGCAAATTCCGATAATCAGTGGAATTATTCACCTGTTGTTCTTAAAATAATAATTTATGCGCCTTGGTGGAGAACTAAAATTGCCATTTCTCTGTATCTTCTTTTAATAGTATTTTTTGTAGTTTCGCTTATAGCCCGATATAACAAAAATATTAGAAAAGAAAATAAAATTCTACAAGAAAAAAATAGAGCGGCAAAAGTAGTTGAACGTCAAAAAGAATTGTTGACATTAAAAAATCAAAACATTTCGGACAGTATCAGATACGCAAAAAGAATTATTGAAGCAATGATGCCTGCCGAAAAATATTTTAAAAGATTGCTTCCAAATTCGTTTGTTTTGTTTAAACCAAAAGATATTGTAAGCGGCGATTTTTATTGGATTGATGAAAAAGACGACAAAATATTTGTTGCTGCAGTTGATTGTACCGGACACGGAGTTCCCGGAGCATTTATGTCCATTATTGGTTTGGATTTACTAAGAAATATACTTTCTCTGGGAATAGAAACTCCGGCAGAAATACTTATAAAACTTAACAATGAAGTTGCTAAAATTTTTAAAAGAGAAGACTCAAACGATTATGTAAGAGACGGAATGGATTTGACAATTTGCGCAATTGATAAAAAAAATAAAAAGTTAGAATTTTCAGGAGCAATAAATCCTCTTTTTATTGTTAGAGATGATAATATTATTGAAATAAAAAGTTCAAGAACTTCAATAGGTCCGGAAGAAATTCAACAAAATGCTTTTTTCGAAAATCATGTTATTGATATCAACGAAGGCGACATGATTTATATGTTTTCCGACGGTTATGTTGACCAATTTGGCGGAACCGACGGTAAAAAATATAAATTCAGAAGATTTAGGCATTTACTTTTAAATATCTATAAATACGATTTGGATAAACAGAAAAATGTGATGAACGATGTAATTGACTCTTGGAAAGGCTCAAATGAACAAGTTGACGACATTCTTG
>DZBS01000170.1 GCA_022729995.1 Draconibacterium orientale
TTTCAAACGCCGGTTTTTTATTATTTCCGGTTACTAATAATATTATTTTTTTTGGAAAATATCAATTAGGGCAAATGTATTTGCGATATTTTATGTGGAACTTTGCCGGGCGACAAAATGACGAGCAGGGGCAAGGACATTTCCTACGCGGTAATTGGATTAGTGGAATTCCTTTTATTGATGCTGTTGCAACAGGTCCACAGAAAAATATTCCGGATTCTATAAAGAATAACCAAAGCAGAAATAAATATTATCTTATTCCTCTCATCTTAGGAATTATCGGACTTATGTTTTCTTTTAAATCCGATAAACAAAATGCTTCTTCAATAATGCTTTTGTTCTTTTTCACAGGTATTGCCATTGTTTTATACCTAAATCAAACACCGTATCAGCCCAGAGAAAGAGATTATGCTTATGCCGGTTCTTTCTATGCTTTTGCAATTTGGATTGGAATAAGTATCCCGGCAATATTCTCGCGATTTAAGAACTTTTTACCCGATAAAGTTTCTGTTTCACTTGCAATATTAATAGGTATTACCGCTCCGGTTATTATGGCGTTTCAAAATTGGGACGATCACGACCGCTCCGGAAGATACACCGCAAGAGATTTTGCTAAAAATCAACTAAACTCATGCGAAAAGAATGCCATACTTTTCACTTTTGGCGATAACGACACATTTCCGCTTTGGTATGTTCAAGAAGTAGAAGGTTTTAGGACAGATGTGAAAGTTGTTAACACAAGTTTGCTCGGTACCGATTGGTATATTAACCAAATGAGACGAAAATCTTACGATTCACCTGCTGTTCCTTTTAAAATGGCTCCCGAATTATACCGAGAAGGAAAACGAGATGCCATATATATTACTAATAATTATAGGGTTTATATTGATGAAAAGTATTTTGCCGATGAATATCATTTTAAAAATGAATTTAACGATTTAAAAAACCGATTGTTTGCTATTTTGGATAATTCGGAATATCCAAATAAGAAAATGCGAGATTATAATAAAATATCGGTACTAAAACCTAAACTTACTCCTATGAAATTTGCAAGTATTGTGGGAGGTATTTATAAAAAACAGTTTGTTAAAGAAAATAATATCAACGAACTTTTACTTGATTCGCTTGCAAAGAATACCGAAACATTTTTGCAAAAGGTGTCCGAAGGATATTTGCCTTTACAAAGCGCAATGGATTTTGTAGCTGCGGACTTAGATAATACAAAATATAATGCCGGAACCGACGACGAAATGAATTATATTCCTTCAAAAAAGATTTGTTTGAAAACCGATAAAAAGAATGCTGTTAAATACGGCAAATTCTCCGATAAAGAAATTGCTAAGTTTAATGATTATATTTATTGGAAAATATCTCGTAATTACTATTATAAAAACGACATGGCTGTGCTCGAAATTATTGCTCGCAACAATTGGCACAGACCAATATATTTTTCATCAACAGGAAATTCCGATGAATATGCCGGATTAGAAGAGTATTTTAGATTAGACGGATTTGCTTACAAGCTTGTACCTTATAAAAACACCGGTGATGAACTCGGTTCTGTTAATACCGATATTTTATTTGATAATTTAATGAACAATTTCTCTTGGGGAAGAATGAACGAACCCGATGTGCTTGTTGATAATAATATTAGACGTGTTATTAATATTCTCGACATTCGCGGAACATTTATTCGCTTAGCCGAAAGTTTAATAAATGAACATAAGAACGATAAAGCAGAGAAAGTTCTCGACAGAGTTACCGAAATTCTTCCCGACAATAAATTGCCCTACGACCAAACAGTTCTTTATATTATTGATTTATATAATAAATGCGGAAATACCGATAAAGCAAATAAATTAGCTAAAGAAATGCTTGATAAGTTTACCAAAGAATATCAATATTACAACTCATTAACAGGAAATTACAGAATATATACAAAAGACGACAGAAATACAGCTGCCAATATTATTAAAGCGTTGAAGTAGATGTTAATTGTTAATTGTTAATTGTTAATTGTTAATTGTTAATTGCTAATGTTGAATATATCTATTGCCGTTGCTTAAAACCAATATTAATAAATGTTTTTCCGTTTAATCCTTTGCACTGCGTATGATATTAGGACTAAGGCAAAAGAGCCTTAGCCCAACTGAGTTTTGACAATAAATATCAATTAGCAATATCCACAACCCAATCTCCGGGTTCGGATATTTCAAATTCAAAATTAACATTTAATGTCATGGTTTTTATTTTGTTCATTGTTGTATAAGACACTTTTATGATGACCGGAAATGTAATATTCTCAAAGCCCTCTAAATTTCCAATTGCAGTTTCAGTTCCGCTTGAAGCATCAATTCTGAGATTTGATACGGTTGCGTTTCGTGAACCGTTTTGTGTTAAATTTATGAGTACTCGCATTTTTGTGTCTCCTACTTTTTTGTAGTTATAACTATCTATATTGTATTTAATTATAACCCTTGGTGCGTTAGGTTTTGGACCCAAGTATTTATCGTTTTCCCAAAGACCGTTCAATATACTGTCACGGTCTGCAAGTTTTATTGTTAATTTACCTTCACCATTTCGTTTTCCTTCGTTTAAATCTCCTGTATAACTGTTACCTCCGGCCCATGTATAAGTTCCTTTAACAGGCCATCCTTTTGAGAAGAATCCGGTAAATGAATCTATCCCGATTGCTGTTCCTTTACCGTTGGCTAAGCCGTTTTTGCATTTGCCTGTGTAAATACTGTCTATTTGTGGAACCAATACCTTGCAATTTTCCTGAGCGTTAACATATTGCGGTAAGCCAAAGATTAGGAAAAAGAATACGCCTGTTAAAATGTGTTTCATGTGAATTTGTTTTTAAATTATAACTATGGTTTGATGAATACAACGCACGTTGTGAAAATATAGAAAAAGAAAATAATAATAAACTTTATTAATATTAAAATTGAATATTTTTGCTAACATTTTAAAATCATTTTAGCATTCGTTAATTTACATAGAGCAGTTGTAAACTGCAGGTTAGTGTTCAATATTTATACGCTTTGCTAAACTTCGCATAGCAAGGCACATAAGCTTGGTAGGAAATTATATTTTATCGTTATATAAATCGTATACGGGAAAAATCATATCATAATTATTCCAATTTAAGTTTCCGTCGATAATTTCAAATTGTTTAAACTTTTCTTCATTAAGATATTTGTGAATTGAAGGATGTAAAGATGTTTCCAAAAAATGTTTGAAGTCAACAAGTTTATTGCTGCCGTCATTGAAAAATATTCTAACGGCATAATCGCCTATATATTTTGCCGATATTATTTCAATGATTTCAATTTCAAAGTCGTTATATTGTTCTATTATCTTCATTTGATTTTGGTATTAATTTTCTCAAATTCTACATCTTTATGATATACAAAATAATCTATCCACTTTTGAACTATCTTTTCGGAATATGCTTCCAAAAAATCTTCAAAGTCTTTTAATTTATTTCCAACCAATGGTTTTTCGTCCTTTTATTGGTTTTATTCTTATTTCAATTATTTTACCGTCGACAATGTAAAACTCCGCTTTACTTTCGCGACCGGCATTTTTACCGTGAACATGAATTGGTTCGTGTTCATTTGAATAGAAAAAGATTAATATTCCTAAATATTCAAAGATGCTTGGCATAATTTTAATTTTTATACAAATTTATTAAATTTATTATATTAAAACAAGCCTTGCATATATATCTATTGCAGTTGCTTTTAAGCAACGGAACTATATGCAAAAAGAAAAAGCATTAGTCGCATATTATTCTTCTAATTGAATTTTAATTATAGTATTTTTAATATCCGAAACAACTTTTTCGATATTTTGTTCAACAAGTTCGTTTGTAAAATGAATTACTGTAATACCTAAATCATTTAAAAAGATTGTTCTGTTTTCATCGTATTCTTTTGTTTCTTCTGAATTGTGGACATCTCCGTCAACTTCAATAACAAGTTTTATTGAATGAGAATAGAAATCTACAATAAACTGAACAATTGGGTGTTGTTGTTTAAATTTACAATTAAAAACTTTTTCCGATTTAAGCGACTCCCACAATATTAGTTCTGCTTTAGTTCGTCTTTTTCTCAAATCGGAGGCTTTTGATTGTGAATTAGCATTTGCTCCGAATACATTCCGAATTTATTTTTAAGAAGTTTATCTTTCATTGTTTGATTTATTTTTACATTATGAATGTGTAATCTACAAATCTTTAATCAAATATTATTGCTCGGCAATGACCCCCTAAATCCCCCTGAAAGGGGGACTTTTTCTTTATTTCAAAATGTTTAATATACACATTTATACTTTATTCTCAAAATCTGCTTTGCTCAAAGCCCCATTTCAGGGGGTTGGGGGTCAATGCTGTGCAAATTAATAGTTTAGAATGTTTAGTATATTGAATAACAATAATAATAATTTCCTTAACCTGACGGCTATGCCTTTCAGGGGGTTGGGGGTCATTTCTATTAATAAATGTTTTTTCGGTTAATCCTTTGCATTGCGTATGATATTAGGACTAAGGCCTGAGAATTAGTAATTTAGTTTTATTGAATTTTATTCCTTTCGCTATCAATTACTTCATTAATTTGAGTAATTAATTCAGGTATTCCGTTTTTGGCAACATCCCAAACTATTAAATAGTTTACGCCAATATAATCGTGAATTAGTTTATCACGCATTCCTGCAATATTGCGCCATTTTATATAACTCCATTTGTATTTTATATCTGCAGGTATTTGTTTTGATGCTTCGCCGATTATTTCCAAGCTTCTCACGATGGCTCTTTTAAGTGTTTCATCGGCAAGAAATTTATCAATATCTGTCTCGGCACTTAAAATACCGTTTATATATTCACATTCCAATAAAATGTGTGATAAATAGTCGATTGGAGATTTAGACATATTCTACTTCTTTTAATATTTTGGGACCAATTATGGGACTTAAACCGTTTTTTGTTACAACTTCAACTTTAATTCCCGAAAATAATTCATCGAGATAAAAACATAAATCCATAAAATTGTTAAATGTTTCTTTTTGTGGTTGAAAATCAACATATATATCAATATCGCTATTTTCGTGTTGTTCGTTTCTGGCATAAGAACCAAATATTCCTATTTGCGAAATACCTAAATCGGATATTTTTGATTTATTGCAAACCAAAGTATTTACAATATATGCTTTAT
>DZBS01000171.1 GCA_022729995.1 Draconibacterium orientale
GGAGGAATTTATATTTACCCGAGAACCGAGCAAAATCCAACAGGAAAACTTCGTCTTTTATACGAATGCAACCCAATGGCGTTTCTTATTGAACAAGCCGGTGGAAAAGCTTCCGACGGAAACGGAACAAGAATTTTAGATGTTATTCCAACTTCTTTACACCAAAGAATGCCGTTTTTTGTAGGCTCAAGAGGAATGGTTGAAACTGCCGAAAAATTTATTGAAGAATTTGGTGATGAGTGAATTGATAATAAAAATCCTGATAACAGGCTCACAGGGCCAGCTGGGCAATGAAATTAAAGACATTTCGTCTGAATTTAATTCTTTAAATTTTTTCTTTACTGATATTGACACTTTAGACATTTGCAACAAAAATGCGGTGTCGGATTTTATATCAATAAACAAAATAAATTTTATAGTTAATTGTGCAGCATACACAAATGTTGACGCAGCCGAAACCGATATAGAAACAGCAAATAAAATTAATGCCGAAGGACCAAAAATTTTGGCAGAAATATCATCAAACCTAAAAATTCCGATTATTCACATTTCAACGGATTACGTTTACGACAACGGCACACAAAATATTCCTTTCAAAGAAACCGATAAAACAAATCCGGTTTCTATTTATGCAAAATCAAAACTCGACGGCGAAAAAAATATCGCACTAAATCCAAATCACATAATAATCAGAACTTCTTGGCTGTATTCTGTTTACGGCAAAAATTTTGTTAAATCGATATTAAATTTATCAAAAGAAAAAGAAACGCTCAATATCGTTTTTGACCAAACAGGAACTCCAACTTATGCAAAAGATTTAGCCGAAGTAATTCTAAAAATAATACGTAATTACAATTTAAATCCGCAAAACTTATTTCCGGGAATTTATAATTATTCAAATGAAGGAGTTTGTTCGTGGTACGATTTTGCTCACGAAATAAACGAAATATCAAAAAACAATTGCAAAATCTTTCCTATTGAAACCTCTCAATACCCAACTCCAGCTTGCAGACCTTCATTTAGTGTAATGAATAAATCCAAAATAAAGAATATATTTAATATTGAAATTCCTCATTGGAAAGAAAGTCTAAAAAATTTCTTCTTTAATTTATCAAATCAATAAAAAATTACATTTCTAAATTTATAATTCTCGTTTATTTTTTGTATATTTAATCCAAATTAGTCAATGTAGAATTAATATATTGAACTATATGGTTAATTGGTTTTAATTATTTCTAATCTAAAAAAAATATATGAAACATCCATGTAAAAACTTACGACACACAGAAGAATAATTATTTTGGATGTTCCTATGTAACCTTTAAAAACAATTAAAAAATAAACACATGAAAACAAATGTATTTCTAATTTTATTGGTTTTTCTAAGCCAAAGTATTTTTTCTCAAATTTATATTTCTAAAGGTCAAGAAGTATATGGAACTTGGAAAAAATCAAACTCTCCTTATATTATCGACGGTGAAGCAATTGTTCCTGCCGGAAAAACCCTTACAATAAAAAAAGGTGTTGAAGTAAAGTTTAAAACCGGAACAAACAGAGATTACAGAATCGACGGTTACAAAGCAAACAATTTCGACCTTGGATTTCTTAGGATTGAAGGAACAATAATTGCTAAAGGTTCGGAAACCGATAAAATAAAATTCACTTCAAACGGCGACGGGAATTGGGGAACAATATTTATAAATTCGCGGTCGGACAAAAACTATTTCAGCTATTGCATTTTTGAAAAAGGCTATCACATTAGAGGAATCACTGATACAGATAACAGCACAGGAGTTCTCACATTTTTAAACTCAACCGGAAAAGTTGAAAATTGTCTTTTCCTAAGAAACGGCTGGACCGCAATAAATTGCAAACAATCGTCAAACCCGACAATTACAAACGTTACCATTGTGAAAAATAATTACGGATTAGAATGTAATTCTTCCTCCGCTCCTACTATCAAAAACACAATTATCTGGAAAAACTACACTGCGCTATATATGAACGGCGGAGCACATCCTTCAATTTCATATTCACTAATTCAAGACCCAAATATGGAAAGAGCTTACGATAAAGGAAATAACATTTTCGGTCAAAACCCCGATTTTAAAGACGAAGTTTTTGATAATTATACAATCTCAAGCTCATCAATTTGCAGAAAAGCCGGAGAAAAAGGTGCAGATATTGGTTCTAAATAAATCAATAATATTTCATAATATTTAAATATTCATATAATTGCCGATTCGATAATCATAATCTAAAAAAACCGGTTTTGGATTGAAATCGATTCGGCAATTATTCTAATATTTCGTAATTCAATAATTATTTATTCTGCAAACAACATATTTTAGGCAAATTTTTATTTATTTTGAAGTTCTTTAAAAACAGTAAAATGAACTTTCAGAATCTTCAAAACAGATATTTCGATATTTCCCAAACAAAAGATTTAGCCGATTTATTAAATTCAGATAACAATATTTCAATAAAAATTGACGGTACAAACAATTCATCTCTTGCATTTATTGCTGCCGCAATATTCAATAATTCAAAAAATACAAATCTTTTTGTTTTTGAAAACAAAGAAAAAGCAGCATATTTTCAAAACGATATTTCAAATATTCTTCCCGAAAAATCAATATTTTTCTTTCCTTCGTCGTTCAAACGCTCAAATGCCAAAGACAAGCAAGACGGCGGAAACATTATACTTAGAACAGAAGTTATAAATTCTATATCGAAGAAAATAAAATCTCTTATTGTTACATATCCGGAAGCTGTTGCCGAAAAAGTTAGTTCTGTTGATACTTTAAAGAAAAACACTCTCGAAATTAAAGTCAAAGACCAAATTCCTATTTCTTTTATTGCCGATTTTTTAACCGAATATGATTTTAAAAGAGTTGATTTTGTTTACGAACCCGGTCAATTTTCTGTTCGCGGAAGCATTGTAGATATTTATTCTTTTTCAAACGAATTGCCGTATCGTATTGATTTTTTCGACGATGAAATAGAATCCATCAGAACTTTCGACACTTACACACAACTTTCAAAAGAAAAATTAAAGAAAATTACCGTTATTGCCGATATTCAAAATAATATTGCGGAAACCGATAAAATTCATTTCCTCAAATTTATTTCACCAAAAACTAATATTTGGATTGAAAACATTGATTTTATAACCAACAAAATTGATGAGCTTCACGATAAAAATATTGACCAAAACTTTATTGAAAAGAAAGAAATAATTCAAATATTATCCGATTTCAAAAAAATTGAATTTTCAAACAATAAAAATAAAAACTTCGATAAAATCATTGATTTTGAAACAATGCCTCAACCGGCTTTCAATAAAAAATTTGATTTCATTGCCGAATTTCTTTTCAAAGCTAAAATTAACGGTTTTCAAAATTACATTCTTTACGAAAACATTCAACATGCCGACCAACTTCAAAATATTTTTTCTTCCGATGAAATAAAAAACAAACTTATAAATATTGTAAACCAAGAAAATATTCCTGTAAGTATTGAGAATACTGAGATTTTTGGTTTATTTATTCCTGTAAAAGGCGTTGTTCAAAACGGTTTTTCCGACAAAAATCTTAAAATAAATATTTTCACAAACCATCAAATTTTTGAACGTTTTCATAAATTCACTCTTAAAACCAACGAATATCACGAAAACAAACAAGCTCTTACTTTAAAGGAAATTAACAGCCTTCAACCCGGAGATTTTGTTGTTCACACCGACCACGGAATCGGACGTTTTGGAGGTTTGCAAAATGTTGAAACTAACGGAATTGTGCAAGAAGCAATTCGTTTGGTTTATAAAGACAACGACATTCTGCTGGTGAATCTTCATAACCTTCACAAAGTTAGCAAATACAAAGGAAAAGAAGGAACTCAACCATCAATTTACAAACTCGGAACAGGAGCTTGGCAAAAAGTTAAAGCCAAAACAAAAAGCAGAGTTAAAGATATTGCTCGCGAACTTATTGCTCTGTATGCCAAACGAAAAGAAGAAAAAGGTTTCGCTTTTTCGGCCGACACTTATTTGCAAGATGCACTGGAAACTTCTTTTATTTATGAAGATACAATTGACCAAGCGAAAGCAACTTTAGCAGTAAAAGCTGATATGGAATCGGCAATTCCTATGGACAGACTTGTGTGCGGTGATGTCGGTTTCGGAAAAACTGAAATTGCCGTAAGAGCAGCTTTTAAAGCTGTTGCCGACAATAAACAGGTTGCAATTCTTGTTCCCACAACAATTCTTGCTCTTCAACATTTCAAAACTTTTTCGGCTCGACTAAAGGATATGCCTTGTAAAGTTGATTATATAAGCCGTTTAAAATCAACAGCAAAACAAAAAGAAACTTTAATTGCTTTAAAAAACGGTGAAATTGATATTATTATTGGAACTCACAGAATTGTTAGTAAAGATGTGGAATTTAAAGATTTAGGACTTTTAATTATTGATGAAGAACAAAAATTTGGTGTTTCGGTAAAAGAAAAACTCAAAAAATTTAAAGTTAATGTTGACACTTTAACTCTAACAGCCACGCCAATTCCGCGAACTTTGCAATTTTCGCTTATGGGCGCAAGAGATTTATCAATAATAAATACTCCGCCACCCGACAGATATCCGATTATAACAGAACTTCATACATTTGACAAAGGTGTTATTAAAGAAGCCATTGAATACGAAATTGAAAGAAACGGTCAAGTGTTTTTTATAAATAACAGAATTGATAATATTCATGAGATTGAATCTTTGATAAACAGACTTGTTCCAAAAGCAAAAACTACAGTTGCTCACGGAAGAATGGAAGGCCCTGAACTCGAAAGAATTATGACAGGTTTTATTAATGAAGAATACGGCGTTTTAATTGCAACTTCAATTATCGAATCCGGACTTGATATTCCAAACGCTAACACAATTATTATTAACAACGCACAAAATTTCGGTCTTAGCGATTTGCACCAATTACGCGGGCGTGTGGGGCGTTCAAACAAAAAAGCTTTTTGCGTTCTTCTGGCTCCGCCTCCTTCGGTTCTCACACCGGAAGCTCGACAAAGACTTTCGGCTATTGAAACTTTTTCCGAACTCGGAAGCGGTTTCAATATTGCAATGCAAGACCTTGATATTCGCGGAGCCGGAAATATGCTCGGCGGCGAACAAAGCGGTTTTATTTCCGATATCGGTTACGAAG
>DZBS01000051.1 GCA_022729995.1 Draconibacterium orientale
TAATCATCAAGATTTCCGTCTTCCCCATAAATACCATGATCATTGGAATAATAATCATAAAGCATAATTCCGTAGTCATTAGCATTATAAGCGTTGTAATATATGTATAGAATATTCCAATCTTTTGATGCAGAAATTGCTGTTGAACCTGAATTAAAAGCATTATATTTAGCAACTCTGCTTGTTCCGCCACCGTTATCGAGGTCATAAAGTTCCCAAGCCAATAAATCATCGCCGGAGTTTGTGTTGTCAACAACATTATCTCCGTCATCGTCCGGGTTTGAACGAGAATTTGTAGCGGCAAATGCGCAGAATGCAAAATTACTTATAAAGAAATTGTAGTCAACCCAAATGAAACCGCTGTTTCCCCAGCCTGAACCCCATGAGTTAACAACTTTAAAAGCACCGTTTGTGCCTTTACTGTCGTCGTATCCGCAAAGAGTCATTGCGTGGTAGGCATGTTGTCCGTTGTAGTCTTCTGTATCAGAATAAATTACGTCAGAACTGTTCCAAGCCATAAAATTTTCTCCTAATTCTGCACCAAAACTTAAAGCTCTTCCTTGCGCCAAGTATTGTTTTAAAGTTTCAAGGTCTACATCAACTTGTCTGTAACTTTCAATAGGATATTGAGCTGCTGTCGCGTCCCAGGCTGATGCCGAACTTGAACAGTCGCCTAAGTCGGTATAAGGAGTTGTTGCTAATGTAGAAATACCTTTTGATATTAGTATTTCATAAGCAGATTCAAAACCTGTTCCGTTACAATCTGCACCTTTATCGGCAGAAGGAATCGACAAGAAAAGATATTTAGGACTAAAAACGTAAGCTTTATTTGTCATGTCTGCTGTGTATCTCGATTTATCAACAGCTTCCATGTAACTTTTGTGGTTATAACCAACAGCCCAAGCAACGCAAGTTCCGTATTGTCCTTGGTCGCCGATTGGAGGAAATTGGTTAGATAAATCAACGCTTGACGGTAGTTGACCTGTATTAAAAATTATACCGTTTTCGATAGATGCGGTGTCGTCTCCCAAAGCGCCGCCAATACCAAACCAACCGAGAGCATTTGCAAGCGAATCGGGATCGGTAGGGTCGCAACCCGGAGAAACAAATAGGAATGCACTTACAATAAAAGCGAAACCGAGAAATTGATAAAGAATTTTTTTCATTTTTTTAAATTTTAATTTTTAAAAGGTTAGATTAGAACAATTTTAAAAAATACAAGATAATTGGCAATAAATAATCTGATTTACAATGTATTAATTGTCTTTGTTCATTTTAACAATTTTTTAAAGGTTTAATGTTTTGTAATTCTCAAATATACGTAATATTATTTATTTTTTTTTATTTGTAGTTTAACTGTTTGACGAAGCAATAATTCTGTGTTGTTAAGCATAATATTTGTTTCTTTCTCAATGTTAATATTTTGTTTTGAAATGTCTGAAACATAAAAAATTGTGTTTTCAAAATCGGCAACTCCCAAAAAAGTTGCGTTATCGAATTTAATGTTTCCCATGAATAAAATATTTTTGAATTCGGAAATGAAATTAAATTTTGCATTTTGAAATTCTGTTCGTCCTCTAAATATTGAACCGTTAAAGTTTACAGTTTTTGCAAAATCGGAGTAATTAAAAAATATATCCGAGTTTGCGTTTATTAATCCGAATTCTACGTTTTTCTTAAATTTTGTATTACTGAATTGTGTCATTCCGTGAAATTTTGCCATTTGAAAATTTACATTTTGGAAAAATTCGGTATTCAAAAATTGAATATCACCGTTGAAAACTACTAAGTTGAACAGTGCATTTTTTAAAACTTTATTTTTTGTGAAATAATTTTTTTGAAATTCAAAAATTGCTCCGTCAAAAGTTATATCTTCCTGAAAATCAGAATTAGAGATATTGAATATTGCATTAAATTGAGCTCTTGAAAAATCAACTTTGTCTTGAAATGTGCATCCGAAAAACGAAATACTTTTGTTGAATGTAGTGTAATTGCTGTATGCAGTATCCGATTTATGTGCAATTATTTTACCTTTAAACGTTATGTTTGAAAAAATTATTGATGAATTAACGTAATTTCTGATTAATTGCGGTGTTTCAATAGATTTTTCCGAAGAATTTGTAAAATCAATATCGCCAATAATTGTAGCATTTTTGTATTGAATAGCTTCACCGTTTTTAATTTTATTATTTATTTCTGAGGCATCAATAATTTTACCTCTTGAATTTTCGATGTCGGTTTCATTTTTTTCAGAGTTTTTGCATGAGAAAATTACCAGCAAAAACGATAAAGTAAGGATTTTCAGTTTCATAATTTATTTTTTTAATTTTTAAAGTTTATTTAATCTATTTTTTTAATGCCGTCAGGCATTTGAGCTTGGTAAAAAAAAATTATATGGCAAGGTTCCGTCCCGACGGGACGAAAGGCTTATTGAGACTTTCCTTTTTACCAAGCTTTTGTCCCTACGGGACTATTTTATTGTTTTACTTTTACTAAGCATTTGTCTTTCTGTCTTTTATTAGATTTTCAAAATTTATATCTTTAATGCCGTCAGGCATTTAAGCTTGGTAAAAAAAAGTTTGCAAATCAAAGTTCCGTCCCGTCGGGACGGAAGAAAAGCTATTTGATTTCTTTTACCAAGCTTTTGTCCCTACGGGACTATTTTTGGCTTTAAACAATTTTGAAAATATATTTTTCATCAAAGTTGATATTAAAATCAGATAATATTTTTGTATATTCTTCAATAAATGAAATTTTTGTGTGATGTTTTTTTTGATTATTAATGTATTTTATAACTGCATTTAATTGTGATTTGCTATATGAAAAAGCACCGTAACCTTCTTGCCATGAAAATTTGCCTGAAGTAAATTTATTCTCATTAATCCAACGTGATGAATCTCCTTTAACATCTTGTAATAATTCAGACAAAGATTGTGTTGGTCTCATACCAAATATTATATGAACATGATCAGGCATTCCGTTAATTGCTAATACTTTATGTTCATGATTTTGAATTATTCCTGTGATATATTGATATAAACGAGTTTCCCAATTTTCTGAAATTAGTGAAATTCTGTTTTGTACAGCAAAAACTGTATGAATATGAATTTGTGTAAATGTATTTGCCATAATTAATTTATTATTTTACAAAATAAACATTTTTTAATGACGTCAGGCATTTAAGCTTGGTAAAAAAAAGTTTGCAAATCTAAATTCCGTCCTGTCGGGACGGCAGTCTTATTGATACTTTCCTTTTACCAAGCTTTTGTCCCTACGGGACTATTTATTTTTCTATTTTATTCAATATTTCAATAACATTTTTGCCGGCTTCTTCCATATCTTTTCCTAACGATATAAAACCGTGATTTTTAATTATTACAAAATCTTGTGAATTAATTATTTTTAATACCTCATTTATTAATTGAATTGTTCCGTATTCTTCTTCTTTTTCTGTTTCCGGAATATTAAATTTATTACAGTTTTCGAGAATTTCTGTTGAATGACCGTGAAAAATTGCGTTAATATTGGGGCGTGCTTTGTAAATTGCATAGTGCATTAATGATTCCGAAGAAGGAATTTTTTCTCCTTCAAATTTCAAACTAAAATTGTTGATATTGCAATTTGTAACTTTTGAAAACGAATTTTCGGGCATATCGTCGGAAAGCCTTGTGTTGCTTGCCGTTATTATAAAATCGTTTTCTTCGGATATTTTAAAACTTAAATTTCCGGAAGAACCGCCGGGATAGGGCGGAGCAAGATTTTTATTTTGAAAATATGCACACCAATATTTCAATTTATTAAGATATAAATGCTCAGGATTTTTTTTTGATATTTGAACAGAACTAAACTTTGTTCCGATATATATTTCTGCCATTATTTCAATATTTTATATAATTCTTCAGGTTTAAAAATTCCTTTTTCGGTTATAAATCCGGTAATAAATTTATTTGGTGTTACATCAAATGCCGGATTTAATGCTTCTGAACCCGGCGATGCAATTCTTAAAGTTTGAATATTTCCGTTTTCGTCTATTCCGGTTTGATATATAACTTCGTCCGAGCTTCGTTCTTCAATAATTATATCTTTTCCGGTTTTTGTTTTTATATCGAAAGTAGAAATTGGAGCCGCAATATAAAACGGAATTCCAAATTCTTTTGCTGCAATTGCTTTTTCAAGAGTTCCGATTTTGTTGGCTGTATCGCCGTTTGCGGCAATTCTGTCGGCGCCGGTAATTACAATTTCAATTTTTCCGAGCGACATATAAAAAGCCGCTGCATTGTCGGGAATTATTGCATGTTTTACGCCTGCTTGATTTAATTCCCAAGCTGTTAATCTCGCTCCTTGATTTCTCGGACGAGTTTCGTCGGCATAAACAAAAATATTTTTTCCGGAATTAAAAGCTTCATAAATAGGAGCAAGAGCCGAGCCGTGTTCAACCAAAGCCAGCCAACCGGCGTTGCAATGTGTTAAAATTTGCGAGTTTTGCGAAATTAAAGAATTACCAAATTCGCCAATTTTTTTTCCGGCTTCGGAAATTTCCGATGCAACTTTATGAGCTTCTTCAACAGCTTTTTCAGCAGATATTTGTGCAGCTTTGTAAACTCTTTCGGTTGCAGCAAATAAATCTCTTGCTGTTGGTCTCGTGCTTTCAATTTCTTGTTTTGCGTTGAAAATAAAATCGTTATAAATATTTTTTGGAGCTTGCATTGCAGCCTGCATCATTGCAAAAGCTGCTGCGGCTCCGATTGAGCCTGCACCTCTTGTAATCATTGTTTTTATTGCGTTTGCAGTTTCTTTATAGTTTTCAGAATTAAAAATTTCAAACTCAAATGGAAGTTTATTTTGATTTATCATATAAACTTTATTGTTTTCTGTCCAAACAGCAATTTTCTTATATATGTTCATATTATTTTTGTAAAATACTTAATTCGGTTTTTATGTTTTCTCGGGCTTTTTCTTCAAAATTATTTTTGAAAATTTCTGTTTTATAAATTGATTTTGATGTTAAAGTTTTCTCTAAAAAAATAATTCTATTCTTCTTAAAAATATTTTCAGGAATTAATTTGTATTCTTTTTTAATCGAATGTGTGTAATTTATGTATTCTTCAAATTCTGCCGACAAAATTTTAAGGTCGGAATCCAAAAAAAGTTTTATGTCGAAATCGTCGTCGGAATTTTCAATTGAATGATTTTTTGTTCTTAAAATATTTGATTTTACTTTTTCGATTCTGTGTTTTTCAAAATTTGTTTTTGATAAAATATCAAAAGCTTTTTCGGCACTTTTTTCTTCGTTATTTAGTTTTGTAGATTTGTAGAAATAATCGTGGAAAAATGTCGATATTATCAAAATTTCAAAATCGGAAACTTTATCTTTATAGGAAAAAATAATTTCAATCATATCCGAAATATGTTTCATTGTGTGATAAAATCTATTTTTGTCGGAGTATTTTCTTGAAATATTTTTGAAAGATTTTTCTATAAAACTTTGGTTTTCTGTATATTTTGAAAGAATTTCGATGTAAAGTTCTTTTAAATTGATATTTTCTTTATAATTCATTACTGTCAAATTCGTTTTCCAAATATTTTTTCAAATCGGAAGGTTTTAAATCGGTGTAATATTTTTCTTCTTTAAAAATTGTTATTTTACCTGTTTCTTCCGAAATTGTTATTATAACCGAATCGGTTTGCTCGCTTAAACCTAATGCGGAACGATGTCTTAATCCGAAACCTTCGGGAATATCGGTTTTTTGCGAAAGCGGAAGAATACATTTTGCTGCAATTATTTTATCGTTTGTTATAATAATTGCACCGTCGTGAAGCGGAGTGTTTTTTGAAAAAATATTTTCTATTAAAATGCTCGAAGTATCTGCGTTTAATTTTATTCCTGTGTCAACAAGTCCGTGAAGTTCCGATTTTCCTGTAATCACAATTAATCCGCCGGTTTTAGATTGCGAAAGTTTTATAACGGCTTTAATAATTGCCCAAATTTTAACTTCGGGATTTGGTTTTAAAACTCCGGAAAATATAGATTTTATAGAAAAAT
Organism: Draconibacterium orientale; assembly: GCA_022729995.1. Lineage (GTDB taxonomy): Bacteria > Bacteroidota > Bacteroidia > Bacteroidales > JAADGE01 > DZBS01. The sequence goes on from DZBS01000051.1 coordinate 6,044, forward strand.
CGAATTTTGAAATGTATTTATTGCTTATGAAAATTGCAAATTTTCTAATTTCTTGTTGAAAAACTATTAAAAGTGCAATTGCACCAACTCCCATAATATTGCCGAGTATTGTGCTTAGTAATTGCATTTTAAGTGCTTTTACCAATAACCAAATTAAATAAATGGCAGCAATTCCGGAAAGTATTTTAATTGCAACAGTTCCTTTTATTAGATTATAAACCTGATATAGGAGGAATGAAACAACAAAAATGTCTATAATATCTATTATTCCGATTTTAATGAAACTCAATTTTTGTATTTTTTAGTTTGATAAAAGTTCGTTAAGTTTAATAATTTGAACAGCTTCATTTACATCATGAACTCTTAATATATTTGCTCCTTTTCTAATGGCAACCATGTTTAAAGCCGATGTTGCACATAGAGAATCGTCGGGTGTAAAGTTTAAAGCTTTGTAAATCATAGATTTTCTTGATAAACCTACAAGAACAGGCAATTCAAATATTTGAAATTTATCTAATTGATTTAGTAATGTATAATTGTCTTTTAATGTTTTGGCAAATCCAAATCCCGGATCCAAAATCAAATCATTAATTCCGTGTTGTTGAGCAATATTAATCTTTTCGGAAAAGTATAAAGCCATTTCTTTAATTATATCTTTATAAAAAGTATTGTTTTGCATGTTTTGCGGATTTCCTTTTATGTGCATTAAAATATACGGTACATTAAGTTGAGCCACAGTTTTAAACATATTTTTATCTGTTTCGCCACCCGAAATGTCATTTATTATGCTTACTCCGTATTCTTCCACAGCAATTTTAGCAATTTCTGAGCTAAAAGTATCAACCGAAATAATTGAATTACTAAATCTTTTTGAAACAATTTTCAAAGCAGGAATAAGTCTTTCCAATTCAGTTTCTTGCGAAATGTTTTCGGATCCGGGACGCGATGAATATGCGCCAATATCAATTATTGAAGCTCCTTCAAAAATCATTTGCTCAATTCTTTCAATAATCGAAGTTTCCGAATTATATTTATTACCGTCGTAAAAGGAGTCCGGAGTAACATTTAAAATGCCCATTACCAGAGGTTTACTCAAGTCAATAGTGTTTCCTTTACAATTAATAGTTTTTTTCACTTAAAAAATAATTTCTTTTTTTTGTTTTAAAAAAATGTCATCAAAAATGGGAATTTAGTATTAATTTAACAATAATATTTTACGAAATATTTAATCGCCTATAAGAATAAATGCCGACCAAAAATATGGATGAGCATAAGTTCCGCCTTCGTTAATCATCTTTATTTTAGCATTATGCAACGATTCCGAATAATCAAAATTGTAATCAATAATATTTTTATAAAAATCTATCATTAAATTTGTTGTTGAAGCATCAGAAACTTTCCAAAGCGAAACAATAACATTATTTGCACCGGAATAAAGCAAAGCTCTTGATAATCCAATGATTCCTTCGCTTTTAGAAACTTTTCCGATTCCGGTTTGGCAAGCCGAAAGAACAACCAAATCGGCATTTAAAACCAAATTATATATTTCGCCCGAATATAAAATATTGTCTTCAATGTCTTTTTCGGGATACATAATTAAACCGGAAAGTTCAGGAAACTCGGTGTTTACAATTCCGTGAGTTGCAACATGAATATATTTATAATCTTTAAGTTTTTCGGTTTTAATATTTTTTTCGGTTGCTTCGTTTCTAAAAAGTGCTTTTGAAATAAAATATTTGTCGGTAAAAATATTGTTTATTTTTTCAAGTTCTTCTTGAGTTCCGGGAAGCGATGATGCTTCAAAACCGGCAATATTATTACTTTGCAAATTATCAAAAACAGGTGCGTAACCTATTAATCCGTTATTTGACGAAGTGTAGATATTTTCTTTCGATTTTAAAAACAAACCTGCTGAATAAAAATAGTTTATTTGATATTTTTTTATTAAAAACGGATAATCTTTAAAATTTAAAATATCGCCTGTGAATTGTTCGGTAAATAAAGCGTCAAAAGGAACCAAACCGATAATTCCGTCGGGAACAACAGTTATTTTTGTAACTTCTGCCGGAATAATATCCGGAAACAAAATTTTATAAATATCGTTTGCCGATTTAATATATTTCGGAAAATCTGATTTTAAACCCGAAGTTGTATATTTTATTAGAGTTTTAACTTGTTCGTCGAAATCGGAAGGTTTTTTTGATGAAAAAATATTGATGTTTTCTTTAGTAACAGTAAAAATGAAAATTTGCTCTTTTGCAATAAAATAGCTTCTTAAAGCTGTGTTTTTTTCTAATCTTTTTTGAATAGATTTTATGTCGATAATTGTAGTTTTATATTTTGATTCGAAATATTTCGGATAATTTTTTTCAATTTCGGTGTTAAGTTGAATTAACTTATTATTGTAATCGAAAAGTAAATTTTTATAAATTGAAGTTAGCGAAATATCGGCCGATTCGATAATTTGTTTTTCGAGTTGAGCAATTTGTTCCTGATAAAATTTTTCTTTGTCGAGAACAACGTCCGGAATTCCGGCAAATTTTTTGGCCGAAGAGGCTGTAATTGCTTGCGACAATATTCCGGCTTTATTTTTTTCGGAGAAATAAAAAGCTTTATCATAAAAAATCTGTTTGTCTTTTTCGTCTTTTTTGTTGTAAGCCATTTCCATTGATGTAATAATTGCATCTTCGTAAACTTCTTTTGTTCTGTTGTTTAAAGCAATTTTATCGCTTTCTTTCACCGACGATCTATTGTAAAGTTCAATTACCGAATCGCATAAAATATAAGTTTTATATGCAGCTTCAAGACTTTTTTCGTCAGAATTTTTTTCAAATAAGTTATTTAAAATTATAGCTTTTCCTTGAAGTGAAATTAGTAATTTATCCAAATCGTAGTAATTTTTGAGTGTAGGATTTGTATAAAAATCGGTAGAATCCGGATTAAAATTGTTGATATTTGCCGTTAAACTTTTTTGATAATAATTTAATGATTCGTTAATCATTCCTTTGTTTCTGTATATATCGGCTTTGTTTGCATAAATTTTTACAAGTCCGGGAAATTTATTTCCATATTTTTTTGCGAGTATTTGTTCGGCTTTTGAATAACTTTCGAGCGATTCGTTAAGCATTCCTCTGTTGTAATAATTAATTCCCATATTGTTATAATACACAGCCAAATCGGGGTGAAATGGACCAAAAAATTTAGTTTTAATTTTAATTGCTTCGTTATAAAAACTTAGCGACGATTCATATTTTCCTTCCATTTCAAGAATAAAACCAATATTATTACAAGTCATTGCAATATCCGGATGTTCAATACCCAAAACAGTTTTTTGAATTTCATAAGCATCTTTAAAAGCAACTAAAGCTTCTTGATACATTCCTTTTTTGTTGAGTATAACGCCTGTTGTGTTTAAATTATCGGCAACAGATTTGTGGCTTTCGCCAAAAATAGTTTTATTAATATTAAGAGCTTTTGTAGTAAAATCGAGGGCTAATTCATATTGTCCTTTTTCAAAATAAATAGAACCTGCATTTCCCAAATAATTTGCGTTTTCTTTATTATATCCGTTATTAAATTTTGAACTTATATCAATAGCTATGTTAATAAATTCAAGTGCTTTGTCATAATCACCTTTGTTTTTGTATGCAAGACCTATATTATTGTAAGAAACCGAAATTGCCGGATTATCGGCTCCCATAATTTTGCTTTTTAAGTCTAAATCTTTTTGATAATATTCAATAGCAGTATTATAATCGCCTTTTACCGAATAAATATTTCCGATTGAAGAATATAAAACAGATTCGAAATAATTATTTCCGCCGGTATGTTTTGTGTTAAGTTGAAGAGATTTTAAATAAAAATTTAAAGCATCGTCGATATAATTTTTATAAAAAGCAACAGTTCCTTTTCCAAATAAAATATTAATTTGAAATTTATTGTCGGCTCCGTATTTATTAATAGAAATAGTGTCAATTTCGTTAAAAACTTCACTTGCTTCGTCAAATTTATTTTTCTGAATAAGAATATCGCCGAAAGAATATTTGCATTGAATGTAGTTTCCGGAATATCCGTTTTTCTTAAAAAGCAAAGCAGCAGAATTAAATTGTTCTGATGCTGCATCAAGTTTATATTCTTGTTTCAATTTGTTTGCTTCGGTAAAATACTCTACAGCTTTTTTATATTCTTCTTCGGATTGAGCAATTGTTTTAATATTTGCCGAAATAATTAATAATACAGAAAAACTTAAAAACTTAAATAATTTCATAACCAAAAATATTTATTATAAACATGAAAAATATAATTATGTAAAAATATGAAATTTACCACTACATTAATCATATTTTTTATACACTTTATAAATTAAACTCAAACTAAAATCAGAAATAAACAAACAATTATTAATTTGAGCTAAAAATAATTCTAAATTATAAAACATAATATATATTTGCATTTTGTCTGAAAAAGAATTTTTTAAACTAAAATATATTTTTATGTTGAAATACTATCAAGTAGAACCTCAACTTATTGATATGGAAAAAGTTGTAAGGAATCAAAAAAATGTAGTAATAAATAAATTGCCAAAATTTGCTGTAAACTACTTAAAAAAAATTGTGAAACAAGACGAACTAAATGAAATTATTCTAAATTCTTATACCGAAACAGGTTACAATTTTTTTAGGAAGAATTTGGATTTTATGAATATTAAAATTGAAAGTGAAAATTTTGAATCAATAGAAGAAAAAGGAAAGTATATTTTTGCGGCAAATCACGTTCAAGGCGGAATAGACGGAATTGCTCTTGTATTACAAACATCGGAAAAATTTAAAAATATAAAAGCATTGGCAAATGAAATTCTGATGACAATTAAAAACGCCGAAGAAATATTTTTGCCCGTAAACGTATTTTCAAGAAATTCAGAAGAAACTAAAAGAAAACTTGATGAAGCATATTCGTCAAACGACATTCAAATTATAACTTTTCCTTCGGGCGAAGTTGCACGTAAATATAAAAGTGTTCTCGACGACGGTTTGTGGCACCAAAGTTTTATCAGAAACGCCTTAAAATATGAGCGAGATATTGTTCCGGTTTATATTGTTGCCGAAAATTCAAGCAAATTTTACAGAGTTTCAAATATCAGAAGAAGATTAAGAATTAAAGCAAATATCGAATTATTTCTTTTGCCGCAGGAACTTTTAAAGCAAAAAGGTAAAACATTAAAACTTATTTTCGGAAAACCTGTATCATATAAAACTTTTGACCAAACAAAAACACATTTGGAATGGGCTCAGGAAATTAAAAAAGTTGTGTATTCATTATATAAAAAAAAGGAAAATTAATTTATGGCAAAAAAGAAAAAAGAAAGAATAAATTATATTGATATAGAAAAAGTTATAAGAGGACACAAACATAAAATTCTCAGCAATTTACCTCAATTTGTTGTTAACTATTTAAAAAAAGTAATACGACAAGATGAAATGAACGATATTGTTGAAGCATCACAACCCGAAACAGGTGTTGCTTTTTGGAAAAAAAACCTTGAAGTGATGAACATTAAAGTTGAAGCCGAGAATTTTGATTTAGTTCCAAAAGAAGGAAAATTTATTTTTGTTTCAAATCACGTTTTAGGTGCAATAGACGGAATAGCTTTAATTGCAAAAATTTCCGAAAAGTTTGTTGATATTAGAACAATTACAAACGAAATATTATCAAACTTTAAAAATGTTGAATCACAACTAATTCCTGTAGATGTTTTCGGAAAAAACTCCGTTGAAACAATAAAGAAACTTGAAGAAGTGTATGAATCAAATGATGTTCAAATAGTTGCATTTCCTTCAGGTGAAGTTGCACGCAAATACAAAGGTATTATGGACGACGGAAAATGGCACAGAAGTTTTATAAGAAACGCAGTTCAGTCCAAAAGAGATATTGTTCCTGTATATATTGATGCTCAGAATTCTAAGAAGTTTTATAGAATAGCAAATCTTCGACGATTCTTTGGAATTAAAATGAATATTGAACTTTTTTTGTTGCCTCAAGAACTTATAAAACAAAAAAACAAAACAGTAAAACTTATTTTCGGAAAACCAATATCGCACACTACATTTGATGAGTCAAAATCTCATTTACAATGGGCTTCGGAAGTTAAAAATATTGTATATTCGCTATATCAACCACAAAAAAAATAAACCTAAAGCAGATGAATCACAACGAAAATGTAGAAATAAAATATGTCAATATTGAAGATGTTATTAGAAAACAAAAAAATAAAACTGTAAGAAATTTACCGAAATTTGTAATAAATTATATAAAAAAAGTAATAAAACAAGATAAAATTAATGATGTTTTAAGAAATGCCGGAAACTCCAAAAACAAAGAGTTTCTTGAAAAAACAAAAGAATATTTTAAAATTGATATAGAAATTATTGGATTTGAAAAAATTCCGCAAAACGGAAAATTCATTTTTGTTTCTAATCATCCGCTTGGCGGAATAGATTTTCTGTCAATTATATGTGTATTACTCAAAAAATTTGAAAATATTAAAATAATTGCAAATGAAGTTCTAATGGGAATAAATAACATAAAAGAAATGTTATTGCCTGTTGGAGTTTTTTCAAAAACATCATCAGAACTTATAAATTCAATAGGCGAACAAATGGGTTCCGAAAGCAATCAAATACTTACATTTCCTGCCGGACTTGTTTCAAGAAAAGAAAACGGAAAAATTGAAGACAGCACTTGGCATCGCAGTTTTATCAGGCAAGCAATAGATAACCAAAGAGATATAATTCCAATTTTTGTTGATTCCGTAAACTCAAAAAAATTCTACAGAGTAGCGTCAGTTCGAAAATTTTTTGGAATAAAAGCAAAACTTGAAATGTTTTTAATTCCCGGAGAAGTTTTTCTTAAAATAGGACAAAAAATACCTGTAATATTTGGCGAACCAATTTCTTATAAAACTTTTGATGAATCCAAAACTCATCTCGAATGGGCTCAACATGTAAAACAAATTGTATACGATTTAAAATCAAAATAATCTTTTGATTTGGCACTTTGTAAATAATTTGATTGAATTAGGCATTTAAGCAATACATTCAATAATCTATTGGCTATTGGCTGTTTGCTTTTAGCTGTTGGATATTAACGGTCGGCTTTTGAAAAAATAAAACATTTTAGATTAAAGTCCCTGAGGGACGACATTATGGTAGAAAAAAGTTTATTGAAAAACCAAAACCCCATCGGGGTGATATTAAAAATCATCATAAAATTCGAATAAATACACATAGTTAAAATCTATTTCAAATTTTGTAACAAATCCATATATTCATCTTTGAATGAACATTTTGCGTGATGTGCGAATAACATTTGTTCTCCATTATTTTAATTCTACAATAATATCGTCCCTCCGGGACTTTAAAAATTTTTATTAAATATTTTCTACCATAATGTCATCTCTACGAGACTTTTAATTGATATTTTAAATTTATAATATTCATACTTATTTCTAAAATGCTTAGTTCAATCAATTTCTTTTAAAAAAGTAATTTGTTCTAAAATCAAAGTAAAACTTAAACTTTAATTTTTTTTTCTTATATTACATCTTTTAACTTTAAAAATTTTAATATGAGAAAAACAATTAATTTATCGTTTTCAATTGCAGTAATTCTATTTGCAATTTTCGCAGTTTCTTGTAATTCCGAAAAAGCAAAACTAAGTGTCAAGGGCGAATTGCTAACTTCAACAGAATGGAAGTTAGATCCAAACGCAACCTTAAAGGGAACAACAGATGATATTAAGGATACAACCGGAGTAACCGCAAATATTGAATTAAAAGGCGATGTTAAAAAAATTGCCGAATTTTTATCGGAAACATTATATTTTGGAATTGATGAAAGTGATAAATCAAAACTTTCATATTCAAGAAAAATAGGAGAAGGATTTTTCTCGAGCAAAGTTGTTGGTTTTTGGGTTTTTTCGGCCGATGAAAAATCTGTAATTCTAAAAGAATGGGACGAAACAGCAGGAAAAGAAAAAGAACCGGTTGAATACGAAATAGTAGAATTATCAAAGGAAAAATTGGTTTTACTAAGAAAAGGAGATGCCTCGCCAAATATCTATTTTCCTAAAAAGTAATTAATTAGTCCGGTATAAAAAGGTGTTTTTTTTGGAATTAGACCTGACAGGTTTCAGTTAATTGGCAGATATTAAGGTTGTTAAAATTATATATTTTGGCAAAATTAAACCTGTCAGGTCTTTTTATACTGAACTCATTAATATTTAAACACATAATTTTTAAAACTTATTTGATTTCACTTGTAAATCAAATAAGTTTTTTGTTTATATTGATATTAATCATTATAAACGAAAATATATTTTTATTTCTTTGCAAAAAAAAATAATGGAATCGGACGAGCAAATATTACATATTCTTACAAAAGAAAATTTTACAAAAGAAGATTTAGTAAATCTCTTAAATTCAGATATTTCAGGAAGAAATATACTTTACAAAAAAGCTGCGGAAGTAAAAGAAAAATATGTCGGAAAAATTACATACTATCGCGGATTAATAGAATTTTCAAACTATTGCTCAAAAAACTGTTATTATTGCGGAATAAGAAAAAGCAATTCAAATACTTTAAGATACGACCTTAACGATGAGGAAATTATGTCGGCAGTTAAATTTGCTCACGATAAAAATTACGGTTCGGTTGTATTGCAATCGGGCGAAAGAAACGACAAACAATTTATCGAAAAAGTAGAAAGATTATTAAAAAAAATATATCAAATATCAAACGGCGAACTCGGTGTTACGCTTTCGCTCGGCGAACAAACAAAAGAAACATACAAACGTTGGCAAGACAGCGGAGCGAGAAGATATTTACTGAGAATTGAAAGCACAAACAAAGAATTATTTTACAAAATACATCCAAACGACGAATATCATAATTTTGAAAAAAGGCTTGAAGCACTTCAAACATTAAACGATTTGGGTTATCAAACCGGAACCGGCGTAATGATTGGACTTCCTCATCAAACAATTGAAGATTTGGCCAACGATTTGCTTTTCTTTAAAAACAATGATATAGATATGGTTGGAATGGGACCATATATTGAACACTCAGATACTCCGATGTTTAGCGAAAAACATCTTTTACTTCCTTTAAATGAAAGATTTAATTTGAGTTTAAAAATGATTGCAATCCTAAGAATATTGATGAAAGATATTAACATTGCAGCAGCAACGGCACTTCAAGCAATAGATCCGATTGGACGTGAAAAAGCAATAAAAATTGGAGCAAATATAATTATGCCGAATATTACGCCAACCGAAAACAGAAAAAATTATCTTCTATACCAAAATAAACCTTGCACCGACGAAGGCGCAGAAGACTGCACCGAATGCTTAGAAGCACGAATATATATTTCGGGCGATGAAATTGGCTACGGAAAAAGCGGAGATTCAAAACATTTCTTCTCCAGAATGAAAAAGTAAAATTCTTTTAATATTCACGAAACCTTTTATTTGAAAATTCGTATATCACTTTAAAGAGCAACATAGTTTTTTCATATAGTTTAGGTAAGGGTTAATTTTTGTTTTAAAAGAGGGTTTTGAAAGCCCTCTTTTAAAAATTTAAAAAAAAATTTAAAAAAAAATGAAACCTTTTTTAAAAAAAATCGTATTTCATAAAAAATAGCATAGTAAAGACTTTTCATATAGTTTGGTTTTAGGTTAATTTTTGTTTAAGAGGGAGTAAAATCCCTCTTACAAAAATCTAAAAAAAAGGAAACTTCTTTTAATTTTTAAAATATTTAATAAAAATAGCAAAGTAAAGATTTTCATATAGTTTGGTTTTAGGTTAATTTTTGTTTTCAAAAGAGGGTATAAAAACCCTCTTTTACCTAAAAAAAAAGAAGTAACAATTTCATATTAAACAATAAAAGCAACAATTCAATTATTTAAAAAATAAAATATTAATAAAGATATTAAAAGTTTGGTTTTAAGTTAATTTTTGTTTTCAAAAAAGTGGGTGTAAAAGCCCTCTTTACCAAGAAAAATAAGTAGTAACAATTTTCATAACAATTTCATATTAAACAATTAAACAATAATTCAATATTTCAAAAAATAAAATATTAATAAACATATTTAAAGTTTGGTTTTAGGTTAATTTTTGTTTTCAAAAGAGGGTGTAAAAGCCCTCTTTTTTATTTATGAAAGTATCAAAATTGATGCATATTTTGTATGATAAAAAAAAATCATATTTTTGTAAAAAATTATTTTCAATTTTAATTTAAAAAGAAACAGATGAAACATCCATGTAAGTCTCTTGATATTATGAGGAATGATTATTTAGGATGTTCCTATCTGACATTTAAAAACAATTTAAAAATATACAGATGAAATTATTAAGCGGGAAAGTAGCATTAATAACCGGTGCCGGACGCGGAATAGGAAAAGCAATTGCAGAAAAATTTGCAGAACACGGAGCCTCTGTTGCCCTTACCGATATTGCTTTGAATGAACAAACTGCGCTTCTTGAAAAAGAACTTAATGCAATGGGAATTAAAGCAAAATTTTATGCCTCTGATGCAAGCAGTTTTGAAGGTTCGCAAACAACAGTAGATAAAATAGTTGAAGATTTCGGACAAATAGATATTTTAGTAAATAATGCCGGAATAACAAGAGACCAATTACTTATGAGAATGACCGAAGAACAATGGGATTTAGTTATTAACGTAAATCTTAAATCGGTTTTTAACATGACAAAAGCGGTTCAAAAAATTATGCTTAAACAAAAAAGCGGTTCAATAATTAATATGAGTTCCGTTGTAGGAGTTAGCGGAAATGCCGGACAATCAAATTATTCCGCATCAAAAGCCGGAATTATAGGATTTTCAAAATCAATAGCAAGAGAACTTGGCGGAAGAAATATTCGTTGTAATGCAATTGCTCCCGGATTTATTGTTACTGAAATGACGGCTCAATTGCCCGAAGCTGTTAGAGAAGAATGGATAAAAACAATTCCTTTGAAAAGAGGCGGAACTCCCGAAGATGTTGCAAACACTTGTGTTTACCTCGGTTCGGATTTATCGTCGTATGTGAGCGGACAAGTTATTAACGTTTGCGGAGCAATGAACACATAAAAATATATCAATATAAAATAAAATACCATTCAAAATTTTATAGATTTGAATGGTTTTTTTTTGTAAAAAATTATTAGAATTTAGATATTTAATGAGCAATTTGGGTTAAACACAAAAAATATGTATATTTACTTCAAATTATAATCCCTAAAATTTTATAAAAATGTTTAACTTTTTTAGAAAAAATTCAAAAAATACAACACCTGCACAAAATGCTGCTCAAAAAAAAGATTCCGAAAATGCAAAAAGCAGTTTGCCTGTTATTCTCCAAAGTGTTGTAGTTGCTGCAATCCTTAATATTAGAGAAGAACCGGATTCAAATGCGAGAATTGTGGGAAAAATTACAAAAAATACAATTGTGAGCATTTTTAAAATTGTGAACGACGATTGGTTTATGATAAAATACAACAACAAAGAGTGTTACATTTCTTCAAAATTCGTAAAACCATTAAAAGGTTATGTAAATGCAAATATTCTAAATGTTAGAGATCAACCTGCTTCAAATTCAAATATAATTGCTAAACTCACAAAAAATGAGATAGTTGAAATAATTATGCGTTTGCCCGATTGGTATAAAATAAATTACAAATCGCATGATGCTTATGTGAGTGCCAAGTTTATTACTTTTGAAAATATAGAAACAGAAAATCCTCATCACGATGTAAATGTAGATTTACTGAAAAATCGTTCGGCTTTGATGAGAATTAAACTTGAACCCGAAGAAAAGATTGAGATTCCGAAAGAACCTCGAGAAAACAAAATTGTAGCACAAACTTACAATAATTATGGAGGATTTTTACGAGCACTTTCAAATGAAATAAATATTGATATTGCCACAGCAATTGCCGTTATTGCCGTTGAAAGTGCCGGAAAAGCATACAGCGACTCCGGAAATGTAATTATTCGATTTGAGAATCACCTTTTTTACAGATATTGGGGCGAAAAAAATAAAAATACTTATGATAAATATTTTTCATTCGACAGCGCCAAAAAATGGGAAACACATAAATTTAGAAAAGACGAAAACGCCGAATGGAAAGTTTTTCACGGAGATCAAGACGCAGAATGGGAAGTTTTACAATTTGCAAGAACACTTGACAATGACGCTGCATTAATTTCGGCAAGTTACGGAGCTCCGCAAATTTTGGGTTCAAATTTTAAGAAAATTGGATATATGAATGCTGAAGATATGCTGTTTTATTTTGGAAGAGACATAAAATATCAAATTTTCGCTTTATTCGATTTTTTAAATCCGCAAATGATTCAACATCTTCAAAACAAGAATTTTAAAGATTTTGCAGGAATTTACAACGGAAAAGGTCAGGAAGAAAGATACGGAGATTTTATCCGAAAAAGTTATGAAGCATTCAAACAAATAAATTTAGCTTAAATTTTAATAATTTTTAAATGTCGTTAATTACTTTACATTCGCAATGGTATATTTTATTATGTGTTATTGCGAGTTTTATAATAACTTATTATTTATATCGAAAAGATAAAAAAAGCGAAGGAATTTCAAAGAACATTAAGCTCACAATGTTTATTCTTCGTTTTTTGTCTGTTACTTTAATTTCAATTCTTCTGTTAGGAATTTTTATAAAATCTATTTCAAAAAATATAAAAAAACCGATAATAATTTTTGCTCAAGATAATTCGGAATCGCTTAAGAAACAGATTGATTCAAATTATGTAATACAACAAAGAAAATTTCTTGAAAAATTGAGTAAAAATTACGATGTAAAAAAATATACTTACGGCGAAAATGTTAAAACAGGTTTTAGGTTAACTTTTAACGAAAAAGAAACTGATATTTCTCAGGCTGTTTCTGAAATAAACAATATTTACTTCAACGAAAATGTTGGAGCATTAATTTTATCGTCGGACGGAATTTACAATAAGGGTAAAAATCCTGTTTATGAAACCGACAAAGTTAAATTTCCAATATACACAATTGCTTTAGGCGACACAACTATAAACAAAGATATTGCAATACAGAATGTTAAGCACAATGAAATTGTATTTTTAAATAATACTTTTACCATTGAAACAACAATTTCTGCTACAAAATTAAAAGGAAAAGAAAGCAACTTAAATGTTTTTTCAAATAAAAAATTACTTTATTCCGAAAAAATATTTATTAATTCCGATAATTTTTTCAAGAAAATAAATTTGGAAATAAAAGCCGAAAAAGCCGGAATTATGCCCATAAACATTGTTGTTAAAGCTGTTAACGACGAAAAAAATATTTATAATAATTCAAAACAAATTGTTGTTGAAGTAACAGATTTGAAACAAAAAGTTTTGATTCTTGCAAATTCTCCGCATCCCGATATTTCGGCTGTTAAAAATTCATTGGAGATTAATCAAAATCTGGAAATAGAATTTTTTTTGATAAATGATTTTAAGAAAAATATTAATGAATATAATTTGATAATTCTTCATCAAATACCGTCTAAAACATTTGGAGCAACCGATTTGCTTACAAAAATATCAACCCAAAAAATTCCTGTTTTATTTATTTTAGGAAGACAAAGCGATTTGGATAAATTTAACAATCTCAGAGCAGGTTTGGTAATTGAAAGAGGTTCAGGAACATTCGACGAAGTTAACGGATATTTGAATAAAGATTTTGATTTATTTAAATCGGCAGATAATATTGAAAGAGTTGCAACTCAGGCTCCGCCGCTGATTTCTCCGTTTGGAAATTATAAACTTTCGGCTTTGTCGCAGGTTTTTTTGAACGCAAAAATTAAAAATCTTGAAACCGGCAGACCTCTAATTTTGTTCAGTTCGTTTGGTTCAAATCCGAATAATAAAACAGCAATTATTGCCGGCGAAGGACTTTGGCGTTGGCGAATGTTCGATTTTAAAACAAACAATAATCATTATTCGTTCGACGAACTTATTAATAAAACGGCTCAATATCTTACTTTAAAAGAACTTAAAGAGCGATTTATAGTTAAAACACCAAAAATTATTAACGAAA
>DZBS01000052.1:0-14569 GCA_022729995.1 Draconibacterium orientale
GAGCCTTGACAACCACATTCACGGCTTCGCAGGGTCTTTTGCTTATGATTCCAAATATGTATAAAATATCGGGAGAACTTCTTCCCGCAGTTTTCCATGTTAGTGCAAGAAGTTTAGCAGCTCAAGCACTTTCAATTTTTGGAGATCACAGTGATGTTATGTCTGTTCGTCAAGCCGGTTTTGCAATGCTTGCAACATCAAGCGCACAACAAATTATGGACATTGCTCCTATTGCTCACTTAGCAGCAATAAAAACAAGAATTCCCTTTATGCACTTTTTCGACGGATTTAGAACATCTCACGAAATATCTAAAGTTGAACTTCCCGACGAAGAAGCACTTTACAAACTAATAGACCAAGATGCTCTAAAACAATTCAGAGACAGAGCTTTAAGTTCTACATCACCTGTTACAAGAGGAACAGCTCAAAATCCCGACATTTATTTCCAAGCAAGAGAAGCAGCAAATCACTTATATGAACCTATTGCTGACGTAGTTGCTGAATATATGAAAGAAATTAGCAAAATTACCGGAAGAAAATACGCTCCTTTCAATTATTTTGGCGACGAAGATGCCGAAAATATTATTGTTGCAATTGGTTCCGTTACTCAAACAATAAAAGAAGTTGTTGAATATCAAAGAGCTAAAGGAAAGAAAACCGGTGTAATGATAGTTCATCTTTACAGACCTTTCTCTGCAAAATATTTCATGGAAGCACTTCCAAAAACTGTTAAAAGAATTACAGTTCTTGACAGAACAAAAGAACCCGGTGCAAACGGCGATCCTTTATATATGGATATTAAAGAACTTTTCTACGGAAAAGAAAACGCTCCCGAAATTTTTGGCGGACGTTACGGTCTTAGTTCAAAAGATACAACTCCTGCAATGATGCTTTCGGTATTTGAAAACATGGAAAGAAAAGAACCTAAAGATCATTTTACAGTTGGAATTATCGACGATGTAAGATTTTCAAATCTTCCAATTCTTCCCGATATCAGCACAACACCAAAAGGAACTTTCGAAGGAAAATTCTATGGTTTGGGAGCTGACGGAACAGTTGGAGCAAACAAAAATTCTATTAAAATCATTGGCGACAACACAAATAAATATGTTCAAGGATATTTTGCTTATGATTCAAAAAAATCGGGCGGAATAACAATATCTCACTTACGTTTCGGCGACAGTATTATTCGTTCTACATATTTGGTAAAACAACCTGATTTTGTGGCATGCTCAACACCTGCATATCTTTATAAATATGATATGCTTGAAGGAATTAAACCGGGCGGTTCTTTCTTAATGAACAGCACATGGAGTCCGGAAGAAACAAAAAACAGACTTCCCGAAAGCTATAAAAAAGTAATGGCAGAAAAAAATATCAATTTCTACATTATAAATGCTACAAACATTGCAATTGATTTAGGTTTGGGAGGAATAACCAACACAATTATGCAATCTGCATTTTTCAAAATTTCAAATGTTGTTCCTTACGAATTGGCAGTTGAACAAATGAAATATGCTATTAAAAAATCTTACGGAAAAAAAGGCGACAAAATCGTTAAAATGAATAACGACGCTGTTGACTCAGGAGCTAACGCAATTGTAAAAGTTGACATTCCCGCAGAATGGAAAAATCTTGCCGGTGTTGATTCTGTATCAAAAAGAGGAAACGACGTTCCGGATTATATTAAATCAATAATGGATCCAATCAACTCTTTAAAAGGAGATGATATTCCTGTAAGTGCATTTTTAGGTCGCGAAGACGGAACAATGCCTTCAGGAACAACTCAATATGAAAAAAGAGGTGTTGCAACACACATTCCCGATTGGCTTTCGCAAAATTGTATTCAATGTAACCAATGCGCTTATGTTTGTCCTCACGCATGTATTCGTCCGTTCCTTGCAACAGATGATGAAGTGAAAAATGCTCCGGAAGGAACAGCATTTATAACAGGAGTTGGTCAAACAAAAGAATACAAATTTAGAATTCAAGTTAGTACTTATGACTGTACCGGTTGCGGTTCATGTGCAGACGTTTGTCCGTCAAAAGAAAAATCACTAATTATGGTTCCTTTCGACGACAGCAGAGAACCTGAAGTTGCAAGATGGAATTATTTACATCATACTGTAGGTTATAAAGATACAGTTCTTGAAAAAGATAAAGCAATTAAAAACACACAATTTGCACAACCATTATTCGAGTTTTCCGGTGCATGCGCAGGTTGCGGCGAAACACCTTATATTAAACTTGCCACACAACTTTACGGTGAATCAATGACAATTGCAAATGCAACAGGTTGTTCTTCAATTTACGGAGGTTCGGCTCCGGCAGCTCCATATACAATGAATGTAAACGGTGAAGGACCAGCTTGGGCAAACTCATTATTTGAAGACAACGCGGAATTTGGATACGGAATTGCAATAGCAAACAGAGTTCAAAGAGAAACAATTGAAAACATCATGAAAGATGCAATGGAAAATGTTTCTGCAGAAACAAAAACTGCATTTGAAGAATGGATTAGCGTAAGAGAAAAAACAAAAGATTCAAAAATTGCCGGAAAAAAAGTTGTTGATGCAATTCAAAACGAAAAAGGTGCAATAAAAGATGAAATTCTTTCAAGAAAAAAATATCTTACAAAACAATCTGTTTGGATAATCGGCGGCGACGGTTGGGCTTATGACATCGGATACGGCGGACTCGACCATGTTTTGGCATCGGGCGAAGACGTTAACGTGTTGGTTCTTGACACAGAAGTTTATTCAAACACCGGCGGTCAAGCATCAAAAGCTTCACCAACAGCAGCAATTGCAAAATTTGCAGCTTCAGGTAAAAAAATAGGAAAAAAAGATTTAGGTTCTATTTCAATGACTTACGGTTATATTTATGTTGCACAAGTTTCGATGGGAGCAAGCCAATCACAAACTCTAAAAGCAATGAAAGAAGCCGAAGCATATCAAGGTCCGTCTATAATAATTGCATATTCGCCGTGTATTGCTCACGGACTTAGAAAAGGAATGGAAAAAGTTCAAGAAGAAGAAAATGATGCAGTTACATCAGGATATTGGACATTATACAGATACAACCCCGAATTAATGAAAGAAGGAAAAAATCCTTTTGTAATTGACTCTAAAGCTCCAAAATTTGAACTATTTAAAGATTTTATGTTAGGTGAAGTAAGATTTAATTCACTTTATAAATTATTCCCCGAACAAGCCGACGAATTGTTTGATGCTGCATTGAAAAATGCTAAGTGGAGATACAATTATTACGAAAGACTTGCAAAAATGGAATTTGCTCAATAATTAAAATTAAATATTTAAAAAGCTCGATATAATTATCGGGCTTTTTTTATTAAATTAAATTTTAGAAATTGACATTTTGTAAATAATTTGAAAATCAAATAAACTTAAGCCTTTTAAATTGGTTTTAATTTTAAATTATTATGTATTTTTGAGAAAAATAATGTCGTCCCTCCGGGACTTTTAAACGAAATTTATTATTATTCTACCATAATATCGTCTCAACGAGACTAAAATTCGATTAATTTAAAATTTTTTTTTATGTCGATATTAAATAAAATTAAAACTTCAATTATCTTAATATTAACATTATTAATAAACTTCCAAAATGTAAATTCTCAAACAAAATTCGGAATAAAAACCGGATTAAATTTGTGCAAAGTAAAATATGACGATGCTGAAACTGATAATTTAATATCTCCATATAAAAAATTAAAACCCGGAATAAATGCAGGATTATTTGTTTTAAAAGATTTAAATAAAATAATGACTGTAGGAATTGATATTTTATATACCCAAAAAGGATTAAAATATTCTCAACCGAGTTACCGAGAAGGAAAAAACACAATGAATTATATTGAAATTCCGGCAACAGGCGGATTAAATTATCATTTTAACAGAAATTCAAAAATGAGTATTTATATTGGAGGATATTATGCATATTGGATTTCGGGAAAATACATTTCTCAAGACAACTACACTTCAATAAAAACAATCACAAATGTAGATTTCAATAATCCGGATTGGGAATATAACAGAAACGATGCAGGAATTCTGACGGGGCTGCGTTTTATACAAGAAAAAAGAAACATTTTTTTCGACCTCAGATACACTCACAGCATGCTAACAAGCTCCGTTAGAACAGCCGACGGTGTGTACAACAGATTATTCACAATAAACATAAATATTAAGTTATAAAGATATTTAAAAATAATTTTCGACATGTTAGAAAATAAATATTGTTATATAGCATTTATTAAAAATTAATATATATATTTGAATATGTTTAACTCAAATATTTTAATATGAAAAAATTAACATTATTGGCCTTTGCCTTAGTTATGGTAATGGGTGTAAATGCTCAAAAATTTGGAGTAAAAGTTGGCGGAAATATGTCCGGTTATTTAATTAATTTCTGGTCGCCTGCAGGTGCTAAAATGTCTATGGGATTGAATGCAGGATTAGTTGGAGAATATGCATTTTCTGAAAAAATGGGTTTAAGAGTTGACTTAGGACTAAACCAATTAGGTTCAGATTACGATTCAAGAGACGAAGCTGATGCTGATTGGGCATACAGAGCGCTTGGAATGGAATTCGCATACAAATCAAGCATGAATTATTTGAATTTTGGAATTTCTCCAAAATTTAATTTTGGTCCTGCTTATGCATTTGTAGGTCCATATTTTGCTTATGCTATAAGCGGAAATGAAACAGGAACTTGGGAAGGAACTTCTCTTTTAGGTTATCCGGTTGCAGGAACAGGTAAAGTTGACGTATTTAGCGACCCTGCTACTTATAATCCGATTGAAGCTTATTCAGACACAAACAATTCAGGCGGAACAGGCGACTTGATTAATAAAATGGATTTTGGATTTAATCTTGGAGTTGGCGCAAATTTCTCGGGAGTATTTGTAGAAGCAAACATCGGAATGGGATTAATGAACTACATTAACACCGAAAGCACATATTACTCAATGACTAATTATGCAACACCTGATGACAATACAGTAGCTTTAACAACAGACGCAACTCAAAAGAATTTATTCTTCGGACTTTCTGTTGGATATATGATTGGAAAATAATTTTCCTGAAAAAAATAATTTAAAAAAGCTGCTTTATTAGCGGCTTTTTTTTTTCAATGAAAAAGTGGAAATATTTGATACTGTGGATAACTCGGTCGCTGAGCGAAGTCGAAGTGTAGATATTATGGATACTGTGGATAACTCGGTCGCTGAGCGAAGTCGAAGTGTAGATATTATGGATACTGTGGATAAAGCAACAACAGCAACAACAGCATCTTCAATTGTAAATTTTCTGCAAATCAAAATTTGAAGGAGAAAAAAATAATTCTTGTGAATAAATTATTGATTTTAAAAAAAAATATTAAATTTGAATTATGTTTAACTTAAATTTTTAATTTATGAAAAAATTATCTTTGCTACTTGTAGCTATAATATTTGCGTTTAGTGTAAACGCACAAAGAATAGGATTTAAAGTAGGAACAAACTTAGCCGGAATGACAATTGATGACCTTTCAAGTGCATCTCTTGATTTGGCTAATGTCGACGGAAAAATGCGTCCCGGTATGCAATTTGGTCTTGTTATCGAAAAAGACTTAATAGCTGTTTTAGATCTTAGAATTGAAGCTCTTTACACACAAAAAGGTTCAAAACAAACATCTGATGCATTAACAGGATTAGGTGTTACTTATGACGTAAACTCTGTTTACAATTATTTTGAAATCCCAATTATGGCAAAAATAAAATTAGGACCTGTTTATGTAACTGCAGGACCATATTTTGCTTATGCCTTAAGCGGAGATATTGAAACTACAATTGCCGGTGTAACAGCTACAGAAGCAGTAGATTTTGCAACTGACGGAATTAATAAATTTGACTATGGAGTAACAGCAGGTTTAGGTGCACAATTCGGTATCGGACCGCTTGCTGCTTTTGCAGAAGTTAGAGGCGCAATGGGAATGGCCAACATGTATGATGTTCCTACTGCAGACGAATTTATGAAAAACATGGGTCTTGCATTATCAGTAGGTATATTATTAGGTAAATAATATTCTTATTAATAAATTTTTTACAAAGCTGCTTCATTTGGAGCAGCTTTTTTTGATTCTCAAAGCAAGACATGACAGGTTTCATTTATTAAAGGTTACGAAAAATAATTAACAGGTTTGTATTCTTTGAAAACCTTCATGTCTTACTCATGATTTTAAAAATTTTCTGTTTTGAAAAACTCAAAAAAAATATCGGTAATAATTCCTTTTTTTAATGCGGAAAAAACACTCGAAAGAGCTGTTAATTCAATATTAAAGCAAACATACATAAATTTTGAACTTATTTTGGTTAACAATAATTCAACCGATAAAAGTGAAGAAATTGCAATAGAACTTTCAAATCGAGATAAAAGAATTATTCTTTTGAATGAAGAAAAACAAGGTGTTGTATTTGCATCAAATTGCGGAATGAAATATTCAAATTGCGAATTTATTGCAAGAATGGACGCAGACGATTTCAGTTTTCCTGAAAGATTAGAAAAACAAATAAACTTCTTAAAAGAAAATTCTGAAATTGATGCAGTTGGTTCATTAATTGAATATGAAGGAAAATATTTAGGAAAAGGACTTCATAAATATGTTGAAGAAACTAATAAAATAATTACTTCCGAAGAAATTTCCCGAAAAAGATTTGTAGAACTTGTGGTAATAAATCCGTCGATAATGTTCAGAAAAAAATCATTGGAAAAATACGGATATTATGAAAACGGAGATTTTCCGGAAGATTATGAGCTTTTTTTGAGATGGCTTTATAAAGGAGCAAAATTTGCAAAAATTCCGGAAAAATTATTGATATGGAACGATTCTGACCGGCGATTAACAAGAACAAATTCAATATATTCGGAAGAAGCATTTTACAGAATAAAAACAAAATATTTAATCCATTTTTTGAAAGAAAAAAATCCGTTTTACCCAAAAGTTGTGATTTGGGGAGCAGGAAAAAAAAGCAGAAAAAGGTCTGATTTATTGAAACATTACGGAATTGAAATACAATATTATATTGATATAGATTCAAAAAAAATTGACGGAAAAAAAGTTATAGATTACAAAGAATTATTGTCAAAAAAAGACATTTACATATTATCTTATGTAAATAATCACGGAGCTTCTCAAAAAATTTTAGAATTCTTAATATCAAAAAATTATAAAGAAGAAAAAGATTTTATATTCATATAATAAGTATAGAATTAAATTTTATGTAAATTTACAGCCTCAAATTCAATCAAAATATTACTATGAAGAAAAATTTATTACTATTAATTCTAATTATTATAGGATTTCAAAGTTTTGCCCAAGTTACGGTAACAAAATCAACCGTTGTAAAAGAAATTTCAGGAATAAAGTATTACATTCATACCGTTTCGACCGGAGAAACTGTTTATTCTATTTGTAAAGCATATAATGTTGACCAACGCGATTTAAATAAATCCAACAGCAATTTTTCCGCAAAACTTGAAACCGGACAACAAATAAAAATTCCTTTCAACACAAAAGGCAGTGAAAACGAAGCTGCATTTTATTGGCATAAAGTTTTACCAAAGCAAACCGTTTATGCAATATCAAAACAATATAATATAAGTGTTGACGATATATACAAACACAATCCAAACGCCAAAAATGAAATTCATGCAGGCGAAATTCTAAAAATCCCGAACAGTAAAAAAGGCGGAATAGATTTTTCTGACGATAATTATATTTATTACACCGTGGAACCCGGAAATACACTTTTTTCGATAACACAAATGTATGGTGTGAGTATTTCGCAAATATACAATGCCAATCCGGAGACAAAAGAAGGCTTAAAAACCGGACAAGTTTTAAAAATTCCTAAAATAAATTATTCAAAAGACGAAAGATTACCTGTTGAAAATAATTATACGCCTAATTTGAGCGAATATACTTATGACCCAAACTATTTTGAAGATAAAAATATACCATGTACTGAATTCAAATATAAACCCGGAGAAAGTTTTAACATAGCAATAATGTTGCCTTTATTTTTGGAGCAAAACAGAAATATAAGCTCAACAAATAATGCCGGAAAAAGTTTAATGTTCAAAAACAGTGAAATGTTTTTGGAAATGTATCAGGGAATGTTAATAGCTTTATATCAATTAAAAACAGCGGGAATTTCATTAAACCTTACAGTTTACGATACAGAAAACAGCTCAAGTAAAGTTCAACAAATATTAAAAGAACCCGAATTAAAAAACAGCGATTTAATAATTGGTCCGGTTTATTCTGCAAATGTAACATTAGCAGGGAAATTTGCTAAAGACAACAAAATAAATTTAGTGTCGCCTTTATCGCAAAATCAACAACTGTTAGAGAATAACCCTTTTCTTTTTCAAGTAATGCCTTCAAAAGACATTAGAATAAAAAAGACTTCAGATTTTTTCAGCAAACTTTATGATTCTTCCATAGTTTTTATACACGGCGGAACACCCGATGAGCTTAACATAATAAATTCTTACAAGCAAAAATTGGTAAGGTCATTTGCCTCAAATGAAAGTATTCAATACATAAATATAAAAAGTATAAATTATAACGAAGGAGGAATTGCAAAAGTTGAAGATGCACTTTCTTTGGGATTGGAAAATATAATTGTAATAACGTCTGAAGAAGAAGGATTTACAACAAAAGTAATAGATAAATTGAATAATATATCAAACAAATATGATATAAAATTAATAGGTTCGCCAAATTGGGAATCATTTCAAAGTATAAATATGGATTATCTGCAAAATATGGGATTTGAATATATTTCACCCACATTTATAGATTATGAAAATTGGCGAACAAAAAGTTTTATAACAAAATATAGAAACGCCTATAATGCCGAGCCGGGAATATATGCTTATGAAGGCTACGATATTATGTATTTTTTTGTTAACGCAATGCGACAATACGGAAAGAATTTTCAATTTTGTATGTCGCCTACCGACAATATTCCCGGAAAAAACGGAATAGTTTTTGATTTTGATTTTGTAAGAACAGGAACATTTAACGGATTTCAAAATAACGGAACTCACGCTTTAAAATATGACAAGCAATATAGACTTGAGAAAATCAAATACTATTAATTAAAAAATTTAGAACAAAAAATAAAAAATTTCGTTAAAAAGGTATACATATTTACATATAAAACACATGAAAAAAATTTTAATTATTACGCTTATAATATTTTCAATGATAAATATTAAAGCACAAGATTCAAAATTTCAAGCGATGTCGGTTTATAATTTTACAAGAACATTGCAATGGCCGGAAGACTATCAAAAAGGAAATTTTGTTATAAATTTCATAGGTGATACAGATTTATATAAAGAACTTGAAATTTTTTGTGAAAATAAAAAAGTAAGAGGCGAACAAAAAATTATACTGCAAAAAAACAGTATAGAAACAATGGGAAAATGCCAAATTGTAATAATATCAAAATCAAGAAGTGAAAAACTGACTGAAGTAATAAATTCATTATCGGGCAAAAGCACATTAATAATTACAGAAGAAGCAAATCTGACAACAAAAGGTGCAGGAATTTCATTTACCAAAGAAGAAGGAATAGTGAAATATCAATTTAATACCGAAAATATCAAAAAATATAACATTGCTGTAAGCACATCATTTAAACAAATAGGTATAGAAAACTAACAAAAATACCTGTTAAAAATAATAAATTCTAAAAATACTTTACAAAATAAAATAAATTATTATATTTGGTTTGAAATAAAAAAGGTGTTTAGAACAAAATATGAGAAAAAATTTTAGCTTAAATATATCGTTAAAACTCGCTATAGGTTTTGGAATTGCATTGCTTGCAGTTTTGAGTTCATATATTGTTATATATCAAATGCTAAAAACAAACAAAGAAATTTCTATTTATTTAGGAAAAAATATTGTTCCGACAGTTTCAAACCTTAATACATTGGAAGTTACAATTTTGGAATCAAAATATCTTACAAAATCATGGGTTGAAGACAGATTTGATAATACACTTAAAAAGAAACAATTAATATTTATTACCGACAGTATTTACCCTGACCTTAGAGATTCGCTGACGAGATTATCGAGCAATTGGGCTGAAGAACAAATAAATTCTTTAAACTCAATTCTAAGTAATGCCGATGAACTTATTCTCAGAGAGAAAGAAATAATGAAAAATCTGAATTCGTGGGAAAAATACGACGATCCATATTTCGAAAACAAATATAGTCCGCTTGTTCTTGAAGGAAACGAACTTATGAGCCTTGCAGATTCTGTTTTGATTTCAACAAAAAGATTAAGTTCGATAAAAAAGGACGAACTGCTCGATAATAACAAAAAACTTGATATATCATTCGGAAAATTCAGTTCAAGAATTATAATTTCAGGATTAATTTTATCCGTAATGATAATTTTGGTAGGATTTATATTAGCTCAATCGTTACTTGTTCCTATAAATTATTTAAAAAGAATAGTTTTACAAATGGGAAGCGGAGAACTTCCGGATAAAAAAATAAAAATAGGCAGCGACGAAACAGGAAAAATGGGCGCCGCACTTAACGAATTAATAAAAGGTTTAAGAGAAAAAGCAGCATTTGCAGGCTCTATCGGTAAAAATGTTTTCGACAGCGATTTTAAACCCTTAAGTTCTAAAGATATATTGGGAAACTCTTTGTTGCGAATGCGAGACAGTTTGGTACAAGCATCGGAAGAAGCAGAAATCAGAAGAATTGAAAACTACGAAAGAAGCTGGGCATCGCAAGGTATTGCCGAGTTCAACGAAATAATTCGCGAACATAATGACTCTATAGAAGATTTTACATCGGTAATTATCAGTAAATTAACAAAATATTTAGATGCGCAACTTGGAGGATTATATATTTTAAATGATGAAAATCCTAAAGATACCTTTCTTGAATTGTCGGCATTTTATGCTTACGACAGACAAAAATTTATTTCAAAACAAATAAAACCCGGAGAAAATCTTGTGGGTCAATCATTAATTGAAGAAGATACAATTTTTATAACAGATATTCCTGAAAATTACGTAAATATAACATCAGGATTGGGAAAAGATACTCCAAAAAGTTTATTGATTGTTCCTTTAAAACTTAACGAAAAAATTCACGGAGTTGTAGAATTAGCTTCATTTAATGTATTTAAACCGTATCAAATTGAATTTGTTGAAAAAACCGGTGAAATTCTCGCATCAACAATTGCAAATATCAATATCAATATAAAAACATCAAAACTTCTTGGAGAGTCAAACGAAAAATCTGAAAGACTTGCATTACAAGAAGCTGAAAGTCACAGGAATTTAGAAAAACTCCAAAGAACACTCAACGAAAAGACAGAAAAAGAAAATCAGTTGAATTTGCGATTACAAAAAATTGACGAAGAATTCAAAAGTCAAATCAAACGATTGGAAAACAGATTAGAGCAAACCAATAAATTATTTGAACAACAAACACTCGAATCAAAAAGTTATTTGGAAATTCTAAATCATTCATTATTAGTAGTAGAAGTAAATCAAAACGGCGAAATTTTGAATGCTAACAAAAAATTTCTTAAAACATCGGGTGTATTAATGGTTGATATTACCGGAACTTCAATATACGATTATTATTCGCCTGCTCATGAAAGTTCGTCGGATTATATTGAATTAAAAAAGAATATGTTTGAAGGAAAACCGTTTACCTTAAGTACAACATATATATTTGACAATAAGGAAATTTATCTTTATGAAACTCACACACCTTTAAGAAACTCAAAAGGCGATATTTACAAGATAATTATTACTTCTGCTTTGGAAAATAATTAAATCCGAATTGCTCATTAAAATAAATTAAGCACTTTGTAAATAATTTGCAATAAATAATGTCGTCCTTACAGGACTTTCAACAAACCTGTAAATCATTTCTACCATAATGTCGTCTCTACGAGACTTTAAATTCAAATATTTTATTTTTTAGTTGCCAAAAGCCAATAAAAAAAATATGCATTTATTAAAATGCTTAATTCTAAAAATAAATAAACTTTCCAATAAATCATATTCAAAAGAGGCTGTCTGAAAAGTGAACTTTGACAAAGTTTTAAACTTTGTCAAAGCAGATAATCAATAAATTACAATTTGTAAAAATCTATTTTAATGACTTTTAAACAGAGTCTTTTTTTATAGTCTTACACCAAAAACAACAACGTCATCAACTTGTTGCTCCTCGCCTCTCCAAGTTTCAAATTCAAGTTCTAAAAGATTTTCTTGTTCCTGCATACTTTTATCCGAAATTTTAAGAAGAAACTCTCTAAAACGCTTTTTCATGTATTTCTTTCCGGTATTTGAACTAAATTGATCGGCATATCCGTCGGAAAACAAATAAACAATATCGCCTTTTTTAACATTTATTTCTCCGGTAGCAAACGGATCCATATTGTCATAGACTGCAACAGGCATTCTGTCGGCTTTTAACTCCGAAATTTCATTTCCCGAAACATAGAAAATTGAATTGTAAGCAGCCGAAAATTGCATAATATTTCTTTCGGTATCAAAAACACAAAGCGACATATCCATTCCGTCTTTTGTTTCATTACCGCTTCCAAACTGATTTAGAGCATTAACGATATGACTTCTAAGTTCGTTTAAAATTTCGCCTGAATTAACAACATTATCTTGATTTACAATTTTGTTAAGAAAACTTATCCCTAACATACTCATAAAAGCTCCGGGAACACCGTGTCCGGTGCAATCGGCCGCAGAAAAAACAATATATTTGTCATTTTTAGAAGCCCAATAGAAATCACCACTGACAATATCTCTGGGTTTAAAAAGAATAAAGTGCTCGGGAATAATTCTTTCAATTAAATTTGAAGAAGGCAAAGCAGCATTTTGAATTCTTTTTGCATATTTAATACTTGATGTAATTTCTTGAGTGTGCTTATCAATTTTATCTTTTTGCTCAAGAATTTCGTCACGCTGAGTCATAATTTCCTCGTTTTGTTGTCTAATTTCTGCCGTTCTTTGTTTAACAATTATTTCAAGTTCTTTGTTTCTCTGTTTAATTTGTCTTACTCTTAAAAGATAAAAAATATAAATTCCTAAAAGAATAATTACAACGGAAGAGATTTTGAAAGCAAGAGTTTGCCAAAATGCAGGTTTGATAATAACTTTTATTGAAACGCCGTCGATATTCCAAACTTCGTCGTTATTAGAACCTTGAACCCTAAAAGTATATTCGCCCGGAGGCAAATTTGTATATTTTGCGTTACGCAAAAAAAGGTTATTATTCCATTTTTTGTCGTATCCGTCAAGTTTATATTTATATTTATTTTTTTCGGGAAAAATAAAATCTAAAGCAACAAACTCGAATGAAATATCATTTTGAGTATGTTTCAAATAAATGACTTTTTTAACCGAAACAGAAGAATCCAATTCCAATTCTTGATTTGAAACTTTAAAATTTGTGATTACAATTGGCGGAATATGCGGATTGTCGAAAATATTTTTTGGATAAAAAGCATTAAACCCGTCTATTCCGCCAAAAAACATTTGCCCGTTTTTGTCTTTAAAAGATGAACCGGCTAAAAATTCGTTACTTTGAAGTCCGTCGCCCATATCAAAATTCTTAATTCTAAGCGTTTTCTTATTTATTCGCGAAATTCCGTTGTTTGTGCTAACCCAAATATTTTCGTTATCTTCCAGAACACCTAAAATTACATTATTGGGAATATCGCTGTTATCGGTTGTGAATCTCTTAAAAATACCTGTTTCTATATCAAACTTGTTTAATCCGCCTTTTGTTCCAATCCAAAGAAAATTTTCCGAATCCTGAAACAAGCAATAAATTCTGTTATTGCTAATAGAATTGGTATCTTTCGGGTCTACCAAATATCTCATAAATTTATTTCCGTCGGAATATAATTTGTTAAGACCGCCAAAAGTTCCAACCCAAATATTCCCTTTCTTGTCTTCAAGAATCGAAGTAACTAAATCGCTGCTCAAAGAAGTTTCGTTAGCTGCATTATGTTTTATTGCTTTGAAAGTTCCTGTTTTTGAATCAAATATATTTAATCCTCCGCCATAAGTTCCAATCCAGAGTCTGTTTTTTGAATCTTCAAACACTTTCCAAACTCTGTTATGGGAAATGCTGTTTAAATCATTTTTTTTGAATTTGTAGGATTTAAACGAGTTTTTAGCTCTGTCGAACTTATTTAGTCCGCCACCGTCGGTTCCAACCCAAAAATTTCCTTTAGAATCTTCCAATATTGATCTCACATGATTATTTGAAATCGAATTAGGATTTCCGGGATTATTCTTGTAATGCTCAAACTTATTAGATTTTACATTCCATTTATTCAAACCTCCTTCAACAGTTCCAATCCAAACAATTCCGGATTTATCGGTATAAATACTTCTAACTTGCGAAGCGCTCAGGCTATTTTCCTCGAACGGATTATGCCGGAAAACAGCTAAATCGTCGGCAGCTCTGTTCCATTTATTCACACC
>DZBS01000052.1:14669-20070 GCA_022729995.1 Draconibacterium orientale
GGTAATAATACCTGTTTTAATATCAAAATTGCAAATTCCGTTATCGGTTCCCAAATAAATTATTCCGGATTTATCAATTGCAATTGCTTTAACATTTTCGGAAGGTAAACCGTTTTTTTCTGTATAATTTGAAATTTTTTGAGATTTAATATCTAAAATTGAAAAACCGTTGGCTGTTCCGATTAATAACTTTTCATTTTTAAAAATTTTAACAGCATTAATTGTGTCGCCGATAATTGAGTTTTTATCTTTGGGATTATAAAAATAATGTTTAAAAGTTTTAGTGCTTTCGTTAAATAAATTTAGCCCGTTGTATGTGGCAATCCAAAGTGCATTGTTTGTTCCCGCAATATCTGTAACAATATCATTCGATAGAGAATTATTATTATTTGGTATATTTTTATATGACAAAAAGTTATCGTTAGCAATGTTATATTTGCAAAATCCGTTTGAAGCGGTTCCAATCCAAATTGTATTTTCTTTTTGGTCTGAAGTTTCAAAAAGGCAATTAACAATATTATCGGGAATCGGATTAGTTTTGTTTGAACTGTTCCAATAAACTTTCATGGTGTATCCGTCGAATTTATTAAGCCCGTCGAGAGTAGCAATCCATATAAAACCTTTGCTGTCTTGCAATATATCAACTGCCGAACTTTGAGAAAGTCCGTCTATAACAGAAAGTTTATCAAATTTAACTCTTCTGTTTTGCGAAAAACCAAAATTTGAAAATATTAATAAAATTAAAAACGATATAAATGATTTTTTTATCATAATTCAAAATTACTTGTAAAATTATTCTCCAATTATTTTTACCAAAACACGTTTTGACCTTTTTCCGTCAAATTCACCGTAAAAAATTTGTTCCCAAGGTCCAAAATCTAAACGACCTGATGTTAAGGCAACTACAACTTCTCTTCCCATTATGGTTCTTTTCAAATGAGCGTCGGCATTGTCTTCGTAAGTATTATGTTTATATTGATTATATGGTTTTTCGGGAGCTAATCCTTCAAGCCATTTTTCAAAGTCATGATGTAATCCGGATTCGTCGTCGTTAATAAAAACACTTGCTGTAATGTGCATTGCGTTTACTAACACAAATCCTTCTTTAATACCGCTTGAATCAATACATTGCTGAACAAAAGAAGTTATGTTAATAAATTCTCTTCTTTTTTCAATATTAAAAGTTAATTCTTTTCTGTAAGATTTCATTTTTTTAGTCTTAAATCAATATTTGTTCCCGAAACCGACCAACATACAGAATCACAATTATTTACTGAACTTTTCTTCACTTCGGTTCCGTCAACGGCAATAATTGTTTTATTATCATAAACATATTCGGCAGAAAGCGAATATCGTCTGTCAACAGGCACTTCAAGCATAAAAACTTCAGTATCTACAATAAAAGTGTCGATTTTATACCTGTCTTCAAAAAAACCGTCATATAAAGTTATGACATTTTTCGGATATTTGTCGTTAACGGTAACTTTAATATTAAGAATTGCATTAAAAGGTTCTTGAGTGTCGCAATTAGAATAATCGGCAGATTCACAATCTGTATCGCTGTTAAATTCGCTCCAATCAATACTACATGATGAAGAAAATGAATAAAATACAATTAATAATACAAAAATTTTTAAATATTTTATCATTGCATACAAGTTTATAAATTAATTAATTTTCACTTTTAATTACATTCTCAACTTCATCAATTAGTTTCTGTTTGTCGGGCAGAATCATAGTATACTTTGAAGCAAAAAGTGCATTCTCAAATCCGGATAAAATATATTCAGCAGTAATTTCGTCCTTTTCAGCACATAAAATTATTCCGACAGGTAAATTATCATTTTCATCGTTTATCTCGGTTTTATAAAAATTTAAATAGGTATTTAATTGTCCTGCATCCGAGATATTTAATTTAGTAGTCTTCAATTCAATCAAAATATAACATCTTAGAATCTTATTGTAAAAAACCATATCAACAAAGAAGTGAATATTATTTATTGTTATTCTTTGTTGAGAACCTACAAACATGAACCCTTTTCCAAGCTCAAGCAGAAAATCTTCAATATGTCTTATTAGTTTTTGTTCCAAATCTTTTTCAAGAATCGGTTTATTTTCGGGAATTCCAAGAAATTCAAAAACATAAGGGTCTTTAATTAAATCTTCGGGTTTAGAAATTATATTTCCACTTTTCGATAACTCCAAAACCTTTTCTTTATTACTTTTCCCTGATGAAAGCAATAATCTTTCATAAAGAGAACTGTCAATTTGTCTTCTTAATTCTCTGATTGACCATAATGAATTGACTGTTTCTTTAGCATAAAAACTTCTTTTTTCTTTATCATCAATAATTAAAAGTTCGCAAATATGAGACCAACTTAAATGTCCGGACAGTGTCCGGACATCAGGATATTCTATATAAAACTTTCTCATATTAAAAAGATTTGACCTGGAAAATCCTTTGCCCAATTCAATTGTTAGTTGTTTTGAAAGATTAAGAATTATTATTCTCGAAGTTTTAAAATCAATATTATTGATTTGTTCACTGTCTATTATTTTTTTCCCAATTTTCCAATAAGTATTTATTAGCTCTTGGTTTACTTTTTCATAAATATTTATCCTGGAGGAAACAATAATTTGTTTGATACTTTCAATTAAATCAGTATCAATAAATGTTATTTTATCTACTTCATTCATTAATTTATCATGTTATAAAAAGGAAATAAATTTTCTCATTAAAATTCATCCGTTTGTTTAATAACTATTCCTCCGGTTTGTTCAACCCAAATTTCCATTTTTTCGCCTTTTCTAATCTTTTTATGCACCGCATTTCCAATAGTGCTTCTAATTCCTGCTTCTCTGGCTTTGTCTTCATCTGTAAGATATTCCGAGAATTCGGCAATTCTTGAATTATAGCTTTCTGTTGTCAAACCATAAATTTCGTTATCGGCACGTTTAAAAAATATTGGAACACCGTTTTTATCTTTATATTGAAGCAAAATTCCTTCCGACGCAGGAACCGAATTACTGAAAATTCTGTATGGTAAAACCAAATTTCTTACGCCGCCTTCAATAATTTTACTAAACTCGAAATTCATAACAATTGCATCGAAGAAAATATCGGAACCTTTTATCGTAATTTTTTGCGATTTTAGTGAATCGCTTGTTATTGAACCTTCATCGAAATTAACAGTCATTGTAGTTTCATTCTTAACAAAATCATAATTATTAATAAAAATATCGGCAACTTTATAACGCTTATCAAGTTGTTTAACAACCGTTTTAAGTTCTTCAATTTTATTTCTGTTATCCACAAATTCGTTAACAGTAGAAATACTTTTAGAAATTGTAACTACCATCATCATTAGCAACAAAGAAATCAGAAGAACCGGAGCTTTAGCGATAATTCCGGCAGAACGTCCGCCAATAATTTTACCGATTACATAAAATTTTTCCAAAAAAGGAATTCTTGAACCTGTGTAGCTCGATGCAGCTCTGTATGCGACTCTTCTCATTTTTAGTTCATCAAAAACAGGAAGAATTAAGTATGCAAAAAGTGAAAATAAAAGAAGGATAAAGCCGCCTTTTGTAGTGAAAAGGAATAAAATAAAATTAGAAATCGGTTCGAGAAACCAATTAATTTTCGTTAAAATTTCTTGTGATTCAGACATGAGAAAAGATTTTGAATTATAAAAAGTAATTTTTTATAAAAATACTAATAAAATATAAATTATGCATAAAAAAAGAGAGGCAAAAATTGCCTCTCTAAATTTAAAATAAAAATGTTTAACTATTTTGCAGGTGCTGAAGCATCCCAGAATAATCTGGTAAGAAGTAAGTCTCCTCCAATTGCGGTAGAAGCAGCAGCATAGTTATCAGCATTTAATGTTTGCTCATTAATCGGATAAGTAAATCTGGTTGGAACCGGACCGTCAGTAGCCGGCTCTAAAGCAACATTCATTACAGGATAATCTAATCTTCTATATGTATCCCATGCTTCTTGACCTCTTGTGTAGAATGCCAACCAAGCTTGTGTTCCAATAACTTCTTGCCAAGAAGAAGCGGCAACAGCAGTAGCATAATCAACCTCAGGTTGTGCTAAATAAGTTGTTGCATCACTGTTTGAACCTCCCCAGAATAAAATTGATTCTGTTACTGCAGTTGCATAAGCAGCATCAGCGGTTGTTCCAACTGAATATCCTCTCTCATCGGCCTCAGCCAAATAGAATAATACTTCTGTATAAGTCATGAAAAATCCCGGAAAATCCGGAGCAGCAACCATATCATTAATGTGCGAAGAATTTGAATAAGAATTAGCATAACCATACTCACCGCCAACATATACACCGGAAACTTGATCTTGGAAATAATAATCCATTCTCGGGTCATTTAATGATGCCATTATATCAACAATAGTATTTGCAGGAACAAAGTCAGTTCTTCCGCTTAATACTAAATCGTCATATATAGGATTATTATACGGAGTGCTTACAGAATAATTATAAAGAGCATCGTCATCTGTAGACTCAAAAATTCCGGCTGTAAAGGCAGCTTCAACGTTTGTTTTAGCAAAAGTATTGTCATAATCTGCTGCATTTAAAGCTATTCTTAATTTTAAAG
This sequence comes from Draconibacterium orientale, assembly GCA_022729995.1. Taxonomy (GTDB): domain Bacteria; phylum Bacteroidota; class Bacteroidia; order Bacteroidales; family JAADGE01; genus DZBS01. The sequence continues at coordinate 19,290 of DZBS01000052.1, forward strand.
ATTGAGCAAATTTTTTCCAAGCAGAAACATCTCCGAAGTAAATTTTATCTGCAGAACCAAAACTTTCTGCTGCTACATCTAAAGAAGCATAATCAGCGTCAATTCTTGCAATCAAATCTTGATAGATTGTAAAAGCATTATCATAAGCCGGCGATGGAGTATTATCAATATCTAATGCATTAGAGTAAGGAATATCACCAAATATGTTAACCAAATTATAATATGCATAAACCTCCATTATGTCTATAATAGCTAATTTGTTTGTTTGAACAAGTTCAAAACCTGTATAATCATCCTCTGCTATTATTTTTTTTGCATCGGCTAAAGGTGTTAATGTCCAAACATAATAGGCTCTAAATGTGCCATTAGCAATAGATCTGTTAACTATATCATAGTTAGCTTCATCAGTATAAGTTGTTTCCGTCCAGAATTGCGAAACCATTTTAAAAATGTTGAGGTTCACACTTGTGTTGGAAATTTGATCGGCAAGTTGTAATTGTCCTTGAGTGAATAAATAATCGCCCTCAACAACTGTCGGGTTTTTTGTATCTTGGTTAAACTCTTCGAAATTCTTTGTACAAGACATCGAGAAAGTTAACAATACAATCATTATTAAATATATTCGTTTCATAATTTCTTGTTTTTTTAATTAGAATTGTAAATTAACAGTGAAACCAATGTTTCTGGTTGTGGGGAATACCCCGCTTTGCCAACCTTGAATATTTCCTGCACCTTGTGAAGCTTCAGGATCAGCATGAGGTAATTCTTTATACAATATCCA
>DZBS01000172.1 GCA_022729995.1 Draconibacterium orientale
AAAATTGCCGTTACTTGGGCATATTCGCCAAGCTACGGAAAACCGCTTTCGGTTCCTCAGGCAATTATCGGACTAATGACACGTTTCGGAATGGATGTTTCTTTGGCTTATCCCGAAGGTTATAATTTAATTCCGGAAGTTGAGCAATTAGCTGCTAAACAAGCAAAAGAAAACGGAACAAAATTTGAAATTGTTAATTCAATGGAAGATGCATTTAAAGATGCAGATATAATTTATCCGAAAAGTTGGGCACCGTATTGGGTTATGGAAAAACGCACCGAATTGTTGAAAAACAAAGATTCGGAAGGTTTAAAAGAATTGGAAAAACAAGCTCTTGCTTCAAATGCAAAATTCAAACATTGGGAAACCGACAAAGCAAAAGTAGATTTAACAAAAGATAAAAATGCTTTATACATGCACCCGTTGCCGGCAGATATTTCAGGCTTAAGTTGTGTAAACGGCGAAGTTTCAAACGAAATTTTCGACCGATACAGAATTCAGACATATAAAGAAGCCGGTTGGAAACCATACATTATTGCAGCAATGATGTTTACAAATAAATTCAATAATCCGGCTCAAGCTCTTGAAGATATTTTAAACAGAAAGAAATCGAGATTCGGAATTTAAAAACAAAAAAAAGGCTGATTGGGAAACTCTTACAATCAGCCTTTAATTTTTTATAATATTAATTAATATTTTAATTCAAAATAATCCATTGTTGCGTAATAATCATTAAAATCAACATTACTCTTTAAAGTATTGCCCGGTATTATTAGATATTTTACCTTTGTTATAGCTCCATTCATTACGCCGTTTGTAGTAAATGCATAAATAGTTAAAGTTTCCAAAGCAACCGTATTTGTTATTGTTTGTTGATCAGTAGCATCGGAATACCATGAAAATGGCATGGGATACCAAGTACCCGATACAAAAAGTTCAAAATATACTACAACTTGACCATTATCCAATATACTTTGAGTGATGTCTGCGTCTGAGTGAATATGATAATTTGAAGTATTTCCTAAATAACTTCCCACTGACCACATAGTATTGTAATCAAAATCGAAAGTTTTTACTGTTACATTAGCATTTCCATCGGTTCCATCAGTTCCATCAGTTCCGTCAATACCGTCAATACCATCGGCTCCGGCAGGCCCAATTTCTCCTTCACAGGAAATTAATGTTACAAAAAATACAGTTATTAATATAAAGGCTAAATTTAAGTTTTTTGTTTTCATAAAATAGTAAGTTATTAATTTTGAGTTTTCTATACTAATTTAGATAGAATCAATATATCATTCGTTATAAATTACACGGATAATGATATACACTTGACGGATATAAATAAAATACTGATAAAATGAATAAAATAAATTATCTTGTTTTCAAGAATTTTCCTTTAATTTCAGAATTAATTAATTCACCTTTTTCAATAACTATTTCTCCGTTTTTAATTACATAATCGGCATTACCTTTTGCAGTAATTCCATCATAAATATTAATATCGGAATTTTGGTGATGTGTTTTAACCGAAATATTATTATCGGTATACGGATTCCAAATTACCAAATCGGCATCGGAGCCAATAGCAATTTCGCCTTTATGCGGATATAAACCAAAAATTTTTGCAGGTGCAGTTGAGAAAATGTCAACCATTTTGTTTAAAGAAATTCTTTGTTGCAAAACTCCGTAAGTGAACAAAAGCGAAAGTCTGTGTTCTATTCCGCCGGCACCGTTTGGTATTTTAGTGAAATCGGAAATTCCTTTTCTTTTTTGCTCCAATGTAAAAGGACAATGGTCGGTTCCAACTGTTGAAATGGTTTCGTCGGCAATTGCATTCCAAAGTTTTACATTATCTTCGGGTTTTCGTAGCGGCGGACTTATTACATATCCTGATGTTTTTTCAAAATCACCATTATATAAACTATCGTCTAAAAGTAAATATTGAGGACAAGTTTCAGCAAATAATTTTGAATTTTTTAATTGTGCTTTTCTTATGTATTCCAACGATTTTTTGGAAGAGATATGAACCAAATATGTTGAACATTTGGTTCTGTTTGAGACTTCAATAATTCTTCTTACTGCAAGATATTCTGTTTTTGAAGGTCTTGAAAGAGCATGAAATTCAACTCCGGTATCTCCGTTTTTTAAAAATTTTCTTTTATGCTTTTCAATTTTCTTATCATCTTCACAATGAACAGCCAAAACTCCATGATTTTTTGCAATTACTTGCATTACTTTTTCAGCATCATCGTAAGAAAGTCCGATTGTATCTTTATATGCTAAATATATTTTAAACGAATTTATTCCGAGTTTGAAAATTTCTTCAATTTCTTTCTCTGAGTTATCATTCCATTCAATCGGGCTTACATGAAAAGTATAATCAATTAGAGAATTTTCGGCTTCTTTCATTCTTAAATCCAGAGCTTTTTTAAGCGACATTCCTTTTCTTGGAGTAACAAAATCAATAATTGTTGTAGTTCCTCCGTAAAGTGCGGCTTTTGAACCTGAATAGAAATCGTCTGAAGAAAAACCGGCTTTTGTAGGAAGATGCAAATGAACATGCGGATCAATTCCGCCGGGAAAAATTAAAAGATGTTCGGCATCAATAATTTTTATTTTTTTATTTCCAATTTCAATATTATCGCCTAAAGCTTCTATTTTTCCGTTTTTTATTAGAATATCTCCTTTTTGAGTTTCAGAAGCTCTAACAATAATTCCGTTTTTAATAAGAATGTCCATTTAGGTATATTTTGATTTTAAAAATAAAAAATTTCAATCACAAACTTAGTAAATTGTAAATAAGAAATGCTATTTATTTGTAATCTTTTTCATTTTTTGCCATAATATTTTTGCATTTTCTTGTGCAAAAGAAAATATTTCGTCTTCATCAACAGTTGTCATTTTTCGGTTTTCAACAATAAGTTTACCGTCGGAAATTACGTGTTGAACGTTTGAAGAATTTAATCCGAAAATAAAATGTCCCAAGAAATTATCTGAATTTAAAGGAGTTGGTGTTTGATAATCAAGAATTACAAGATTATTATCGCTGTCGCCCGTGAAATTATTTTCTTTTATATATTTATGAACATTTCTAAATCTTTCGTAAGCCGAAACAAAATCTATATTATCAAAACCTTGCCCTACGTAAAAAGCATTTTGAGCCGAACGTAACATATCGCTGTGCATTCCGTCGGTTCCGAGCATTATGTTGTTGCTTAGTCCGCGTGAGTTGAAATATCCTACATTATTATTCAAATTGCTTTCGGTGTTTTGCACAATCCATGAATTTGAATTTTTTAGAATTGATTTTTCGTTTTCGCTTAAATGCAAACAATGTCCGAGAATTGTTTTTGAAGAATTTAAAACTCCGTAATCGTTTAATCTTTCAACAACTCGTTTTCCGTAATTTATAATAGAATGTTCTTGGTCGTAGCGGTCTTCGGCAACATGAATATGAAATCCGGAATTATATTTTTGCATTAAATCCGCAGCTTTTTTCATTGTAGAATCGGAAACCGTAAACGACGCATGAAGTCCGATTAATGATTGATTATTCTTGATATAATTTTCGGATTCGTCAAGTCCTTCTTCAGCTTTTTTAATTCCGTCGCGGTCGGTAATTTCGTAACATAAAAGATGACTCACTCCCACTCTTTCAAAAGCTTTGGCTATAATATCCAACGAGCCTTTAATAAAATTGGGCGAAGCATGATGATCGATTACAAATGTTGAACCTGCTTTTGCTGTTGCAATTGCAGTAACTAAAGCTGAAGCTTCAATTGAATTTTTATCGAGCGATTTGTCTAAAGTCCACCAAATATATTTTAGTATTTCATAGAAATTTTGCGGATTTTTTTTCGGATTGCCCATTCCGCGAGCAAGAGCAGAATAAACGTGATGATGCCCGACTGCAAAAGATTTAGTAACAAATTTCCCTTTAATATCTATAACTTTTGTGTTTTCGGGAATGACAAAATCAGAATTAACAAAATGAATTTTTCCTGAAATTCCTTCTTCAACAAAAATATCGGAATTAATAAATTCAAAATTTTCGGGGTTAATGTATGTTGAGTTTTTAAGTAGTATCATTTCTTTTAAATTAAATATTCGTCATAATTTTCGGAATTAATAATATATGTTTTGTTATTAGGGTAATTTTCGAGGAAATTATTAGGGAACTTTACTTTTTTTTTCGGATTCCATTTTATTTCAAAAGCATGTAAAATTCCATCTCTTTCTTCTATATAGTCAATCTCCTGTTGGGTTCTGCTTCTCCAAAAATATATATTTGAGTATAAATTATTATATTTAATATATTTAATTCGTTCGCTTATAAAATAATTTTCCAATAATGCTCCAACGTCATTCCTCAAGGAAATAGGATTATAATTTGAGATAATACTGTTTCTTATTCCGTTATCATAAAAGTAAATTTTTTTTCCTTTTTTTATTTCATTTCTCATATTTCTATTTAAAGATTCAAGCTTAAATATTACAAATGTTTTCTCAAGTAAATCAATATATTTTTCTATTGTAATCTTGTCTGCTCCCAATAAGTTTGATAACTCGTTATAAGAAACTTCGCTGCCTAATTGTAAAGCTAAAGCACGTAATAAACTTTCCAGTAATTTGGGTTTTTTAATTTTTTCATAAGAAAGTAAATCTTTATACAAATAACTGTCTGCCAATAATTTAAGAATATTTATTTCTTCTCCTTTCTTTACGGAAGGCTCAGGATATGACCCAAAAACAAGTCGATGTTCTAGTGAACTTTTTTCTTCTATCATACCAAAATGTTTTTCGAGTTCTAAATATGAAAATGGGAATAAAAAATATTCATATTTTCTGCCTGTAAGCGGCTCGTTTATTTTATCAGCTAACTCGAATGCAGATGAACCCGAAGCAATAACTTGTACATCATTTAATTCATCTGCAAAAATTTTTAAGGTAAGTCCTATGTTATTTATTCTTTGAGCTTCATCTATAAATACAAGTTTGTTTTTGCCAATAATTCGTTTTAATTTTGAAGGAGAACTATCTTCAAAAGCTAATCTTACATCAGAAATATCACCGTTAAACCAAATATAATCAT
>DZBS01000053.1 GCA_022729995.1 Draconibacterium orientale
AAAACTATTTCTCCGCCGTGAATTCCGGCAAGCGGACCAATATCAATAATTTCGTCGGCCGATTTTATAATGTCTTCGTCGTGTTCAACCACAATAACCGTGTTTCCGATATCACGCAATTTTTTCAATACTTTTATCAGTAATTCGGTATCTTTCGGGTGAAGCCCGATGCTTGGTTCGTCCAAAATATATAGTGAACCAACCAAACTGCTTCCGAGCGAACCGGCTAAATTAATTCTTTGCGATTCGCCGCCCGAAAGTGTTGATGATAAACGATTTAATGTCAAATAACTTAATCCTACATCAGAAAGATATTCTAATCTGTTTGTAATTTCTGTCAATATTCTTTTCGAAATTTCTTGTTGATGTTTTGATAATTTTAAATTTATGAAGAAATTATATAAATCGCTAATCGGCAAGTTTACTAATTCGCTGATAGATTTTTCGCCAATTTTAATGTATGTTGCTTCTTTTTTCAATCGTGTTCCTTTGCACGACGGACAAATTGTTTTTCCTCTGTATCGCGAAAGCATTACTCTGTATTGAATTTTGCGACTTTTTCCTTCAATCATTTTAAAAAATTCATATAATCCTTCAAAATGTTTATTTCCATACCAAAGAATTTCTTTTTGTTCGTCGGAAAGTTCAAAATATGGTTTGTGAACCGGAAATTTGAAATTTGCTGCTTTCTCAATAAATTCATCTTTATACCAACTCATTTTTTCGCCTCTCCAGCACGAAATTGCATCTTGGTAAACAGAAAGTGCTTTGTCGGGAACAACAAGGTCTTCATCGATTCCCATTGTTCTTCCGAAGCCTTCGCAAACCGGACAAGCTCCCAACGGATTATTAAAACTGAAAGTATTAACAGAAGGAATTTCAAATACAATTCCGTCTGCTTCAAATTTATTTGAAAATTTTTCGAGAACGGTTTTTCCTTCTTCAATAATTCTGATGTAACATTCGCCGTGTCCTTCGTAAAATGCTGTTTCAAGTGAATCTCCAATTTGTGATATTGTATTTTCATCATTAGAAACCGATATTCTGTCAATTACAAGAAAAGATTTTTTAGGATTATCTATTTTTTTCAGATTTAATATTTTGTCAATCTTTTGCTGAATTTCATCAAATTCAACCCTCGAAAAACCTTGTTTTTGAAGAATTTCAAGTTGTTCTTTTAATGTTCTTCCGTTGTTTAACTTAATTTCTGACAGAATTAAAGCTTTTGTTCCTTTGGGAAATTTTAGAAGAAAATCGGTTATTTCGCTAACATTATGTTGCTTCACAAGTTTACCCGAAACAGGTGAAAATGTTTGTCCGGCTCGTGCATAAAGCAGTTTTAAATAATCATAAATTTCTGTTGAAGTTCCTACTGTTGAACGGGGATTTCGGGTATTTACTTTTTGTTCAACCGCAATTGCCGGCGGAATACCTTTTATATAATCAGCTTCAGGTTTATTAAGTCTTCCAAGAAACTGACGAGCGTAACTCGAAAGACTTTCGACGTATCTTCTTTGTCCTTCGGCATATAAAGTATCAAATGCAAGAGAAGATTTTCCAGAGCCTGAAAGCCCCGTCATTACTGTTAATTGTTCTCTTTTTATTTTAACGTCGACATTTTTTAAGTTATTGACTTTTGCCCCTTTAACTTCAATATATTCCGAAAACAAATTGGTATTTTCTGATTTTTCGTTTTTATTCATTATAATTTTTTCTTTTTTTCGATATAAATAAAAAAACATTTAACAATTCTCAATTTTTTTTAAAATCATTCCGTAATACATTTTAGATATTTTGTCATTAGTATTTTGTTATTTATGTAAAACTTGCAACATAAAATAGCAAATCGACGTATTAAAAATCATAATGTCGGATTAGGATTAGTTAAAAAAAATTTAACTTTTCGGCATGAAAATTGTTTTTTAATATTTAGTTCACAAAATTACCTATAATATTGAAGCATTAAATCAAAAAAATATTTTTTTTTTACTTTTTTTTTTCAATATTTGCATAAAGTAATAATTAACATTTTTTAACATTAAAAATTTTTGCCTATAGAAACACTTTACCTTATTCTAAACCAATTGAAATAGGAGGAAAAAATGTCAACTCGAAAAATCAAGGACAATGAACTGGTAAATGATTTTATAGCCGGAAATCAAGATGCTATCCAAACGCTAATAACTCGTCACAAAGATAAAGTATTCACATACATTATGTTTGTTGTAAAAAATGACGCTCTTGCAGAAGATATTTTCCAAGATACATTTATTAAAGTAATTAACTCGTTGCGCAAAGGCAAGTATAACGAACAAGGAGTTTTTTCGTCTTGGGTAATAAGAATTGCTCATAATCTGATAATTGACCATTACAGAAAACTAAAGAAAATGCCTACTTTTTCTAATGATGACAACGAAAATTTAGATATTTTTAATTCTACAAAATTTGCCGAACACAATATTGAGGACGAAATGGTGCTTGATCAAGTTTCAAAAGAGGTGAGAAGTTTGGTTGATTTACTGCCCGATGAACAAAGAGATGTTGTGTTGCTTAGACATTTTGCAGGTTTGAGTTTTAAAGAAATTTCTGACCAAACAGGCGTGAGTATTAATACTGCCTTAGGTCGAATGCGTTACGCTCTTATTAATTTAAGAAAACTTATTGAAGAAAAAGACCTTTCTCTTTCATTTATGTAAAATTTTTATTTGGACACAACTTATTTATCCGTCAGATATTTTTGAAATTCGACGGATATTTTTGTTTGTAGTTGGTAAATTTTTTCTATTTTTAAGATTCAATTATTTTAATTTTTTGATATGAAATTTAGTATTTTCAGTATTAAATTCACTGCTTTTGCCGTGTTGTTTTTTTTAGTTTCAATGCAAATAAGCTTTTATTTGAATTACGAAAGTTTTAATGCACCAATGATTGAACTTGAATTTGTGAATAACAGTTCAGATGTTGAAAACATTATTGGTTCGCCCGAAAATCCAAATATCAAAATGATAAATGCATTGCTCGAATTTAACCAATTTGATTTTGGATTTATGTTTGCATATTCAGGTTTTCTGTTCATGATTTTTTTTAATGAATTCAGAAAAAACGGAAAAAAAATATTTTTAATCGGAATTTTGTTTCCTGTTATTGCATTAATTTTTGATTTTTTTGAAAATTTTCAGCTTAATTCAATAATGCAAAAAACAGTTTTAGTTGAAGATTTTAGTTTGAATATTGAAAACTTAAAACTTTTTACTTGGATAAAATGGTTTAGTTTGGCTTTCAGTTTTGGGTTTTTAATTATGAAATATGGTTTTGAAAACAACCGAATAAAATTGCTGAATTTATTATTGACAATTCCTGTAATTATTGGATTAATTGCATTTTACACAAAGAATTTTCAAATAGAAAACACATTTGTTTTAAGCATTTTTGCATGTTTTGGATATTTTATTATTCTTGCAATTTTTAAATCGAAAGTTTATATTCAAAACAAATTATCATAAAATTGGTTTTACAGAACTTCCTTTTTTCAGTTTCATATTTATAAAATCGAAATTTTCTATCAGATTAATTCCGGGAGTAAAACCGGGTTTTAATTTTCCTGTAAAACCGTCAATTTTCAATGCTTTTGCGCCGTTTAAACATGCTGTTTCAAGTATTTTTTCAAAGCTTAATTCTTTATATGTATCTTGTAAAGTTTTCATTTCGCTTAATATCGAAAGTTCTGTGTTTGAAGAATAACTGTCGGTTCCCAAACACGTTTTTACATTATTTTTATAAAAAATTTCAAATTTTGGAAGCGCTTTTTCGATATATAAATTTGAGTTCGGGCAAAAAACCCAATATATGTTTTCGGAATATTTTTCGGCAAATTCAATATCGCTTTCTTCTGTAAAAGTATTGTGAATGAGCAAAATATTGTCGTTTTTGTTCAGTTTTGGAAGTGTTGCTTTTAATGAACTTTCGCCTTCAGTTTTAATATCTGCGTAATTAAATCCTTTGCTTTCAAGCACTTTTTTCATTTCGCCGGTTTGGTTTGTGAAAAGTTCGTTTTCGCTCGGAGTTTCTTGGTTGTGAATAGAAATTACTTTTTGTTTTTCCGATTCAAAATTTCCTATCAATTCAAAAAGTTTATCGGGAACAGAATACGGTGCATGCGGAACAAGGCTTCCTTCCAAATTATATTTTCTCAGAATTTTCAAATTTTCTAATCCGTTGTCGAAATTTTCTTGCGAAGCAGCGTTTGAATTTGTGAAAAGTTCAATAAATGTTTGGTAATACATTTTACTTTCGCTTTTCACTTTAAAAGAATCTTGCGTGTTTGAAATATCTCCAACAGCAATAATTCCGCCGGATTTCATTTCAAAATCGGCTCGTTTAATTATGTCGTTTAAATTATCGGGAAAAAATCTTTTAGAAATTATTTCATCAACAAATCCCGGAAGTCCTTTTACGGTTGTGTTGTCTATAATTCCTTTCATGTGCGAAAGTTCCAAGTGACAATGTGCGTTAACAAAACCCGGAACAATAACTCCGTTGTAATATTCAAGTCCGGCTATTTCTTTAATTTCGCCGTTTGTGTCAATAATATCAATAATTTTCCCTGAATTATCAACGGTAATTATTCCGTTTTTTAATGGTTTTCCGTCAAGCGTAAAAATATAATTTGCTGTTAATTTTCTCATTTTTAATTTTTTATGGAATATCAATATAAAGACCTGTTTTTTCCTGAACCGGATATTTTGGTTTTTCCGAATATCTGCATCGCGAAAGCCTGTCGAATGAACTTATTAAACCTAAAATAAAACCTTGTTTTTTGATTGAAAGTAAAGCAAAATCGGAACATGACGGATAAAAATAGCAATGATTTTCGTCTTGCGATGAAACAATAATTTTGTAGAAAGAATAAAACCCGTAGGCGATATATTCAATTTCGCTTTCGGGTTTTATTTTAATTTTTTCTTTTTTATGTATTTGAATATCTGTTTTATATAAATCTTTAAAAACACTGTAATCAATTTTATTTTGTGAAAAAGTGTTTGTTGAAAACATCAAAATCAATATAAAAAAAACAGTTTTTAATAAAACATTAGAACATGTATCTGACATTTTTTTGAATATTTTTTTGTGTTTCAAGCGATTTGTTTTTCGGATATTTTATGTAGTATGAAAATGTAAGTTTCTTTGATTCGCCTGCTGCAAGTTTAAATTTCCAAGTAATTTGTCCGGTGTTTAACTCATATTCTGCACCAGAAATTTCTATATATTTTACTTCAATTTCATCGGATTGCGAAACCGGTAATTGGTCATGAATTTCAATTTCAATATCTGTTTTTCTATTATTTTTAACAGAATATTCAAATGTTTTTGTTTCTTTTAATTTTGTTCCTACTAATGTTGTGCTACTGTAATTATTTAATTTTGAACGAGTAACAAGCACTTTATTGTCTCTTCCCAACGATAAATCAAGTGTGTCTTTAACATTTCGTGTGTCGATAAATGATTGTCCGATATATGTTCCCGCATAATAAATATTCGCCGGACCTTGCACCAAATCTAAATCTTCCCAACCGGTTATTCTGGCCAAAAGAAACACATCTTTATCGAGTTTTGTAACTGCAAAATGCTTGTAAGTTGCAGGAAGTTGGTGTTTGCTAATTTCAACAATATATGGTTTGTCGTCAGACGGAATTGTGTATTTTCGTTCAATATCAAATTCGGCACTTAATTCGGGAATTTCAACTTGAGAATATTCATTTACGAGATTTTCGCCGTTTGAAATATTTGAATTTTCGTCGTCGTATGTAGAAACAGGTGCGTTCATTTCGTCTTGAACAACCCTATTTTGAATGTATCCTTCTTTTTTAAAATAGTCGTTTTTATTATATGATTGAGTTTCAAAATTCAAAAACCAAGTATTCATAACGGGTTTTGAAGCACTTAATGTAGGGTCGGATGTTGAGAGTTTAAATTTCAAATCAATCCAATCTATTCCTGTGTTGTTGAACACTTTAGCACGATAAATTAAGTCTACGGGTTTGTCTGTATCAACTGCTTTTATGTCGTAAGCCGGCGACCAACCGCAATCTGTTACAATGTATTTTATTTCAATTTTTGTAGATTTTGCAGTTTCGGAATAAATTATAATATTTATTTGTGAGCGAGGTAATAATTCGGCCGAACTAATTTGTGCTTGTTGATTTATTAATTTTGAATAGTAAATATTTAATTCAGCAGATTTTAAATTAATTTCCGATATTCTTTTATTAATTTCAATAATTCTGGTTCGATAAAAATCCGAAGCAAGTTTAAGTTCTGTAACAGAAACTCCGTTGTTGGTTCCGCCGATTGAAGTGTTTTCGAGCAACATTTTTTTCTCGGTTTGGTATGCGTCGGATTCGTCTGTGAGTGAAGTAATTTTTGCTAAAACAATTTTTATTGAATCGTTTATGTTTTTTAAAACCGAATTTTCTTTATTTGCCGAAAGATAATTTATTTGGTGGCTGAAATTTAATAAGTCAACTCCGTCTTCGGTTGTAATTCTTATGCTTTGTGTAGATATTTTTGAAGAAAGATTTTCAAAAATCAGTTCTGTTTCTCCTTTATTTATTGAAATAACTTTTGAAGTAACCAGTTCGGCTCCCGATAAATATATTGATGCGGAACTTATTTCGGAATTTATTTTTATGGGTTTATTCGTTTGTGAAAAAACTATTGAAACCGCTGTAATACAAAAAAATAAAATTATCGACTTCTTCATAATATTTAATATTAAGTGAAAAATAAATTTATTTAGTAATTATCTTTCTTTCCGAAAATAAAATAAACTAAAGCTCCAAAGAACGGAAAAAATAAAATTACTATAAACCAAAGAAGTTTATTGGTGCTACTTATATCGCTCGAAAAAACTTTAATAATTGCATAAATTGGAAATAGAATAACGAAAAATATTCCTACTAAAAATAATAGTAATCTTATCATTTTGAATTATTTTAAGTGATTTTTAATTATTTCGTGCTTTGCAATAGCAAATTCAATACTAATTTCGAGTTTATCTTTTGTAATGGGTTTAGTAAGAAAACCATAAGTATTTTTTTGAATAGAACTTCTAACTGTTGAAATATCTGCATCTCCGGTTATATATATTATAGGAATAAAAAAGTTTTCGCAAATGTATCTGGCAGCTTCAATTCCATTGATTTCACCGTGAAGATGAATATCCATTAGAATAACATCGGGCGGGTTTTTTGAACATGAAAAAATGGCTTTTTCGCCGGAATCTACAGTGTCGGTTATTTCAATTCCAATTTCTTTGACAAACATGTCAAAAATGGTGCAAAGCATCTTGTCATCTTCAACAATTAATAGTTTTTTTTTGCTCATATTTTATTTTCAATAGAGATAAAGGATATTTGTAACAAATTTTAAGTAAAATTACAAAAATTTATTTCTTTTTAGAAACAAGTTTTATTTATTTTGCGAAACACAATTTTTTAAAATTGAATATAGTAATAGATATAGGAAATTCATATTATAAAGTTGCAGTTTTTCAAAACAGCGAAATTGTCTTTTTTGAACGTCTTGAAAGTGCTGAAACAAACGATTTTATTGGGTTTATAAATAAAATTAAAACAATGTTTCCTGAAGTTAAAAATGCGATTTTGAGCAGTGTTAAAGAGCTTGATATTGAGATTAACAAAATTTTGACGGAATTGTTTGATTTATACATTAACCTTAATTCTGAAACATTAATTCCTATAAAAATAGATTATAAAACTCCCTTAACACTCGGAAAAGACAGAATCGCAGCTGTTGTTGGAGCAAATGAGATTTTTCCGGAAAACAATGTTCTTGTTTTTGATTTTGGAACAGCTTTAACAATAGATTTTATTGATAAAAATGCCGAATTTAAAGGCGGAAATATTTCGCCCGGATTAGAAATGAGATTTAAAGCCTTAAATCATTTTACCGATAAATTACCTAAAGTTTCGGTTAATGAAAATTTTGACGGTTTGTTGGGCAATTCAACAAACAACGCTATTTTAGCCGGAGTTAGGCAAGGAATGATTTTTGAAGTAATGGAATATATAAATGTATTTACAAACGAATTTGCAGATTTAAAAGTTATATTTACAGGCGGAGACAATTTTTTCTTTGCTAATAAATTAAAAAGCAACATATTTGCAGACTCACAATTAGTATTAAAAGGTTTAAACCGAATATTAGAATATAATGCGAAGTAAGATTTCTCAATTAATTTTTTCAATTTTATTATTGTTAAGTTATAGTGCCTCGGCACAGTTAAACACAAGTTCTCCCTATTCTCGTTTTGGGATAGGTGATGTTGAAAGTCAATCAATGGGAAGATCATCCGCAATGGGCGGGGTTTCTATCGGCTTGAGCTTGCCATTTGAAATAAACATAACAAACCCGGCTTCTTTTTCTGCAATTCCTCAGCAAGTATTTTTGTTTAGTGCAGGCGTTAAAAGCAGGCAAGTTAATTACGAAACTGCCACAGAAACAATGAGTTCCAACGATAACGGAATAACTTCTTTAAATGCAGCTTTTAAACTAAATAAGTTTTGGTCTATGAGTTTTGGCGTTAATCCTGTCAGCAGTATCGGATATAATGTATATGCCGAAGATTCGGTAATTTCTGAAGAATATAGCGGAAATGTTACTACAAATTATATTGGAACCGGAGGCTTAACTCAATTGTATTTAGGAAATGCTTTTTCTTACAAAGGATTTTCTGTCGGTGCCAATGTTTCTTATTATTGGGGTCCGTTAACAAAAAAAACTATTTCAATTTTATCCGATGATTTATACAGCGGATATTTAACAGATAACAGATACTCAAATATCGGAGATTTTTATACAAGAATTGGTGCTCAATATACCGACAGTCTTTTAGGAAAATATAAATTCACTGTTGGTGCGATTTATGAAAATCAAAAAGATTTAAAAGCTAAAGTTACCAGATTCACAACAAGTAATATAATTATTAATACAATAATTATTTTAGATACAATTTATAACGATACAATTGCTGTTGGATATTACGGATTACCGCAAACTTATGGACTCGGATTCAGCGTGTATTCTAACAAGATTCTTTTCGGATTTGATTATACTTTTAGCAAATGGTCTGACGTTAATATTTTAGGTGTTAAGCCCGATTATTATACAAACAGCAGTATTTATGCTGCCGGAATAGATTATACTCCGGATTATTTATCGAAAAGTTTTTTTAAAAGAACAAGTTATAGAGTAGGAGCAAGAATAAATTATTCAAATTTAAAACTAAATGATATTCAACTCGTAGACAAAAGATTCACTTTTGGTCTGGGAATTCCGACAAAATCAGGTTCTAAAATTAATGTAGCTTTTGAAATAGGTTCAAGAGGAACTTTAGATGCCGGATTAATAAAAGAAAATTATTACGGAATAAACCTAAATATAAGTATGGCCGACAGATGGTTTGTTAAACGAAGATTTGAATAAAATTTCAATACTACATAAAACAGAAATATCCAATTGGATTTAAACATCTTGTTATGAGAAAATTAGCAATCATTGTAGGGTTATATCTATTTTTAACCGGTTATTTAGAAGCTCAAACAGTAAAAAGTGTTTTTAATTATAGATACCCGATGATTGCTAATTTATCTAAAACATTTGAAAATAACGAACTAAGTGCTAAAAATATAAACTTATACAGAAATCAATTTCAAAAAATCAAAGAAGGATATAAAGAAATTGAAATGTTTGAATTTAATGTTGTTACATCTGAATCATACAAATTATTCGACCTTAAAGAGCTAAAAGAATTAGCAAAAGATTCTAAAATCGACAGTCTTAAGAAATACATGGTTCAAAAGCAAAGAGAATTAAAATTTTTGCTTAAAGACAAAACTAAATACGGTGCTGACAGCACAGAATGTCTTGAGCAATATTCCAATTTAACAAGATTTGTTGAAAAAAAAGATTATAAAAATGCTTATAAATCTTGGAAAATTTTATTTGAATTTTATCCCATTTCTTTCAAAAATATTTACATTCAAGGCGATATTTTAATGAGGAACTTTATTCAAATTTCTCATAACAACGCTGTTACGGCAAATAACCAAAAAAATATTGAAAAAACTAAAACTCTTTTAGCTGAAGAACAAGCTTGGGTTGACACTTTGTTAATTATTTACGACCAAAGAATTAAATATTTTGGCGACGATAAATCTTATGGCGAGTCATATTTAACAGGCAAAAAAGGTGTTTATATTTTTAAATACAGAAGAGAATCACATTTGGATACAGCATATCAACTTTTAAAATATTCTGTTACAACAGACGAAAACGATTCCGACCCAGACATTATTCAATATTTCTTTTTTGCTTCAAATGAAATGTATTTAGCCCAAAAAAACGAAGGAATTCAAGTTGTTGACGATTATAACACTTCAATGTCTGAATTGGACGGAAATATTTTAACTCTGCAAAAATTAATCGAAAATGAACCTTTGAATTCTAAAATTGAAGCCAGAAAAATAACTCTTGAGCAGTATCAAAAAATCTCATCAAATTTAACTGAAAAATTCTCGAAGGGTGATTATGCAACTTGTGAATTTTTAGTTCAGGCATTTGAAAAGCAATATGAAGCAAAAATTAATAATCTTGATTGGTTTAAATCAACATCAAAAATGTTAATTTCCGGAAATTGCACCGAAGAACCATTTTATGAAAAACTTGCAGTTCAGTTATATAAACTTGAATCATCGGCAAATTCTGCTTACGGTTTGGGTCAATATTATTTGAAAAAAGGAGATTACTATGAAGCCGCTAAATATTACGAAGAGGCATATACAAATGAAACCGATTCGGGATTAAAAGGAAAATATTATTATGATGCAGCCGTAATTGCCAAAGCAATGAATCAATTTGCAAAAGCACGAACTTTAGCATTAACTTCTGCACAATTCAAAAAACAAAAAGGTGATGTTTATATTTTAATAGCAAAATTATATGCTGCTTCATCTGCAAGTTGTGGAGCCGATGCTTTTGAAAATGCTCAAATTTATTGGTTGGCAGTTGATAAATTACTTTATGCAAAATCAATTGATGTTTCTGTAAGCGATGAAGCAAATAGTTTAATCGGACAATACAGTTCACGATTTCCTTCAAAAGAAGAAGGTTTTATGAGAAGTATATATGAAGGAAATTCAATAACAATTGGCTGTTGGATTCAAGAAACTACAAAAGCCAGATATATAAAATAGCAGAATTGGGCATTTAAGAAATACAAATAATTATTTATTGGCTGTTAGCTATTGGCTTTTGGCTGTTGGAAAAAAAACATTTCGTTTTAAAATCTCTGAGGAACGATATTATGGTAGAAAAATGGTTCCACAATAATCCAAAACCACGTTGTGGTGACATTAAATATATTAGTAAACGCAAATAAATAATTAAGAATCATAAAATTCAATTTTAAATCTTTCTAATAAATTCATTTTCTATTTTTAAATAAATAATGTCGTTTCTTTGAGACTTAAAACTGAAATATCATTTTTTTTTCCATAATGTCGTCTCTACGAGACTTTTAATTGATATTAAAAATTTATTATATTCTTATTTATTTCTTAAATGCCTAATTCAAATAATTTATTTGTAGAGTTTTTTTGTTCCCTAATCCAAACTTAGCCCGGTTTTGTTGGCTAAATATTTAATTTTTATGTAATCTTCCGGAAATAAATCCAAGAAAAAATAGTTTACAGGATTTACAGGTTTTCCTCTGTAAATTACTTCGTAGTGAAGATGCGGAATTAGCGATTTTCCTGTATTTCCTACTAATCCGATTACGTCGCCGCGTTTTATTCTTTGACCCGAATTTACGCTAATTTCACTCAAATGTGCAAATCTTGTTTGATAATCGGAATTGTGTTTTATAATTATCTGATTTCCGTATCTTCGTTGGTTTGCAGCTAATATTACAACTCCGTCGGCTGTTGCATAAACTTTTGTTCCTTCGGGTGCTGCATAATCTATTCCCGAATGAAAAATCGGCGATTTATATAATTGGTCTATTTTCTTTCCAAAACCTGATACATGATAGTTTAAATTGTTATTATATATTGGCTGAATAGCGGGTATTTGTTGCAATTCTTTGTTTTTCGATTCTGCTAATTGTATAATTCTTCTATATTCTGCGTCAATTTCGTCAATATCCGAGCTTAATTTTATCAATGATTTCTTATTCTCTTTTACTGTTCTTCTAACATCAATCTTTTCAAAATCAATATAAATATCGCTCAAATATGAACTGTCAATCTCAGGTTCTGTCTGAAAAATTTCGCGATAAATGGCTTTATCTTTTTCTTGAAGTTCTTTTAAATATTCTTCTTGTTGTTGGCGTCTTTTATGTAATTCTTTGTATTGTTTTTCAAAAACAGCAATTTCTTTTTTAATTTTTTTCTGTTTTGGAGTTTCAAACATATATGAAAATGCGATAAATATTATTGCAAAAATAAATATTGCGGCAACTGCTTGAAATATAATAATACCCGCAATTTTTTTTAATCGTGAGCGACTTTTACTTTCATAACCTAATGTTTCAGGGTTGAATATGTATTTTTCTTGTGCCATTTTATTTTTTATTTGTTCGCAAATTTAAATATTTCATTCTTAATATTTAATATTATTTGTTAACATAAATGAATTAAATGTATTCTTTCAATAAAAATTTTTCAAATTTGCCTTCTTTCAAACTCAAAAAATCTGTGTAACCTGCCGAAATTGCATATTTTGCGGCTTCCGTCAAATATGAATCTGTTTCTTTCGGGCTGTGAGCATCGGCGCTTAATGTTATTTCGATATTTAATTTTTTGCAAATTTTAAGAATTTCTTCCGAAGGATAAAATGTGTCGGAAAGTTTTCTGAATTTTCCGCGTGTGTTTATCTCAATTATTTTGTTGTTTTCGGATATTACTTTTAAGCATTCTTCGGCTTTTGCCAAGTAGAATTTGTCATTTTCGTTAAAATATATGTTGCCGAAATTAAATTTATTTATTTGGTTAAAATGACCAATAATATCAACGGATTTGTTGAAACTCATTTCGGCTGTTGCTTCAAAATAATCGGAAATTAATTTTTTTATATCGTTATTATAAAATTTTTCCAAACCTTTTGAAAAAACTATCGGCGAAATTATAAAATCCCAAGGTAAAACTTGCTCCGGAACTTTCAAATAATGAATGCTTCCAATTATGAAATCAAGATTTTTATCGAAAAAAATATCCGGTTCTACTGTGTTTTTCAAATAATCTGCTTCTATTCCTTTATAAACGGATATTTTATTTTGATATTTATATTTCAGATTATCAATATCCTGCAAATATTTTTCAAAATTTTCGTTTGTCATATTCCAGCCCGATTTGAACGGAACAGGAGCATGCCCCGAAAAACCTATTGAAGAACTTCCTTTTTCTATTGCAGAAATCACATATTCTTCGGCATTTCCTTTTCCGTCGCAATAATTTGTGTGAGTATGAAGATTTGGAATTGTTTTTTGCATTTTATTTTGATATAAAAAAGGCTGTCTTTTATGTAGGCAGCCTTTTTGTCAATTTTTAAAAAATGGAACTAAATTTCTTCCGGAATTAACGAGTCAACCAAAATTCTGCCGCAATGTTCGCAAACAATAACTTTTTTACGAGTTGCAATATCTAATTGAGCTTGTGGCGGAATTTTATTGAAACAACCGCCGCATGAACTTCTTTCGAGCGAAACAACGGCAAGTCCGTTTTTTACGTTTTTCCTGATTCTGCTGTATGCTTTAATTAGTCTTTCTTCAATTTCGTCGGAAAGTTCTTTTGATTTTGCAATTAATTCTTTTTCTTCGGTGCTGGTTTCAACGGTAATATTGTTTAAATCATATTTTTTTGAATCTAATTCTTGACTTTTTTCAGCCATTAATTCGTTAATATCTTTTAGTCTGGTGTTAGAATCTTCAAGTTTTTCTTTGTATTCTCTGATTCTTTTTTGACTTAATTCGATTTCCAACTTTTGATATTCAATTTCTTTATTTAGTGAATCAAATTCTCTGTTATTTCTAACATTCATTTGTTGTTTTTCATATTTCACAATAAGAACTTCAGAATCTTTCATTTGAACTTCTTTTTCTTTAACGGAAGCTGTTAATGTTTCAATTTCTGAAACTGTGTTTTTTTGTCTGGTTTCAAGTCCTATGATATCGTCTTCAAGGTCTTGAACTTGAAGTGGTAATTCTCCGCTAAGAGTTCTGATTTCATCAATCCCAGAATCAACTTTTTGCAGTTGAAAAAGTAATTTCAATTTTTCTTCTACTGTTTTTTTGGGCTTTGTATCTGACATTTTATAGATATTTTATTGGATTAGTATTTATTTGCGAAAAAAAGCATGCAAAGTTATTAAATTTTTTTGTAACAATTGAATAAAAAAGCTCTTTTGTAAACTGTTCTGTTTCAAAATGTCCAACATCTGCAATAACTATCTTATTATCAGCGTCAAAAAAATCATGATATTTAAAATCTGCACTAATAAATATGTCGGCATTTTGGTTTATTGCTGTTTTTAACAAAAAATTTCCGCTTCCGCCGCAAAGTGCAACTCTCTTTATTTTTTTTCCACTAAGCTTTGTGTGTTTAATTCTTTCGGCTTTAAATGTTGTTTTCACAAAATTTAGAAACTCCGTTTCATCTTGCTCATTTTCAAGTTCTCCAATCATTCCTGAACCCATATTTTCGACAAAATTGTCTAAACTGTAAATATCATAAGCCGGTTCTTCGTAAGGATGATTTTCTTTTAATGCTTTAATAATTAAGTTTTTATTATGTGAATAAAATATTGTTTCAATTTTTGTTTCGTTTTCAAAGTGAAGAATATTTTTTTCTCCGACAAAAGCATTTGTATTTTCTCCGGCTCTAAAACTTCCAATTCCGGAAGTGTTATAACTGCATTTATCATAATTTCCGATATTTCCTGCGCCGGCAGCAAAAAGTGCTTCTCTAAGTTTTTCGGCATTTTCGTGCGGAACAAATGTTACAATTTTTTTCAATATTCCGCCAAGCGGTTGAAGCGGTTTGCAATTTTTCAAAGCCAACTTTTCGCACAAAATTGAGTTTACTCCGTTTGTCGCATTGTCCATATTTGTGTGCGAAGCGTAAATTGCAATATCGTTTTTTATTGCTTTTAAAATTGTTCGTTCAATATAATTTGCTCCGGTAATTCTTTTAAGTCCCGAAAAAATTATTGGGTGATGCGAAATTATTAAGTTTGCACCTTTTTCAATTGCTTCTTCAACAACTTCTTCGGTTGTGTCCAAAGTCAACAAAATTCCGCTTACTTCTGTTTCAAAATTTCCTGTCAGTAATCCTGCGTTATCATAGCTTTCTTGTATTGATAACGGAGCATATTCTTCCAGAACTTTTGTTATTTCTTTTATTTTCATGTGTATATGATTTTCTAATAAATATTTCTATTCGATTATTTCAATGTGGCTGTCTAAAATGTAAATTTTGCTGTCATTTCGACCATCGGGAGAAATCTTAATTCATTAATTTTGAAGTTTATATATTTCTCACTTCGTTCGAAATGACAACTTTTTTAGATTTTTAAGACAGCCCCATTAATTTATGTTTAATCTTTTAAGTTTATTAGTTTATAATTCGCTGAAATCCGGAATATCTTTCAAATAAATATAATTTCCAACATCATCAAATTTGCAACAAAAATGTGTAATTCCGTTTGTTACAATTAAATATTCTGCTTTTAAATTGATATTATAAACAGCAATTTGATTAAAAGTTTTTTGATTTATATTGATATTTGGAGCTTTACATTCAACAACCAAACGTGCGTTTCCGTTTTTTCCGAACAAAATAATATCGGAGCGTTTATCGGTTTCGTTAATTTTTATTGAAATTTCAACTCCTAAAATTTCTTTCGGGTAATTTTTTTCAAAAATCAAGAAATGTATAAAGTTTTGTCTTACATATTCTTCGGGCGTTAGAGCAACAAATTTTTTTCTTATTATATCGAAAATATAATTTTTTGAATTTTTTGATTGAATTTTGTATTTAAATTCGGGCAAATTTAGTTTAAGCATAATTTTATTAAATATTCGTCATAAATTTGTTCAATTATGTCCGATTTTTTATTTATCAAATATAAATTATTAATTTTAAAAAAAATTGAATTTATTTAGATTGATAAAATTTTTATCTTGAAAAAACATATTATTTATATTTGAAGTAATTTTTTTCTTCAATATAATAAAAAAATATATAAATGAAAACTAAACAAGAAATTGTAAACAATTGGTTACCAAGATATACAGGAAGAGGCTTAAATGAATTTTCAGAATATATTATTCTTACAAATTTTAATCATTATTTGGAGCTGTTTTCAAAATGGTATAATGCGCCAATTTTGGGAAAGGATAAACCAATGCCAAGTGTTTCAGCCAACGGAATTGTAGTTATTAATTTTGGAATGGGAAGTCCGAATGCCGCCACTATTATGGATTTGCTTAGTGCTGTTCATCCAAAAGCAGTTTTGTTTTTGGGAAAATGCGGCGGTTTAAAACGAAAAAATAAACTCGGCGATTTAATTTTGCCTATTGCCGCAATCAGAAGCGACGGAACATCAGACGATTACCTTCCTGCAGAAGTTCCGGCATTGCCTGCTTTTAATTTACAAAGAGCCGTTTCAAACTCTATTGCCGAACACGAAAGAGAATATTGGACCGGAACCGTTTTTACCACAAACAAACGTGTTTGGGAATACGATGAAAGATTTAAAAAATATCTGCGAAAAACTCGTGCAATGGCTATTGACATGGAAACGGCAACCATTTTCACTGTCGGTTTCTACAATGAAATTCCTTCCGGAGCACTCTTGCTTGTTTCCGATCAACCAATGATTTCAACCGGTGTGAAAACAGATGAAAGCGATCAACTTGTAACCGATGTGTTTTTGGAAGAACATCTAAAAATTGGAATTGATGCATTACTCGAAATTAAAAATAAAGGTCGCTCGGTTAAACATTTACGTTTTGGAAGGAATTAGTATTATGATTAAAAATAGAAATTATATAATTTTGATATTGATAATTTTCGTATTTTTCTCTTGCAATAAACCAAAGGAAAGTATTAATGTTTGTAATGTTTCCGGAAATATTTCAGGTTTTCTTGAAGGAAAAATTGTTTTATACAGATTGCTCGACAATAATCTTCTTGCAATAGATTCTTCTTTTGTGATTCAAAATAAATTTAATTTTAAAAATCTAAATATTACCGAACCCGAAGTTTACTATTTTATTTGCGGAGATAATATTGCATTATTGGAGTGTTTTCTTGAACCGGGTGATATTCAGTTAAATGCTGATGTTAGAGCTGAAAAAAAACTTACTGTTTTAGGCTCAAAATCTCAAAATGAATATTCTTCTTTTCTCGAAAATAATTCCGTTTATGAAAATAAGCAAAAGCAATTGTATCAACAAAAAAATACTGCTTTGCAAAATGCCGACACAGCAATGCTTTCAATTATTGATTCATCGTTATTGTCAATTTTCGACGAGCAAATTCTATTTATGAAAGAATATGTGAAAGCCAATAAAAACAGCGTTATTGCACTGTATGTAACTGCCGGAAGTTTAAAAAATTTTATAGGTTTGGAAGAACTAAAATCAATTTCTTCGTCATTTTCTAAAAGTCTTCATCAATCTATTTATTTTTCGCAAATTCTTCAAGATATTCAGATAAAAGAACGAATAGAAGTCGGACTTCAAGCACCGGATTTTTCTTTGCCCGACATAAAAGGAAAAATCGTTTCACTATCATCATTTCAAGGAAAATATGTGCTTTTGGATTTTTCGGCTTCTTGGCAAGAAAATACCAAAATTAGGAATCTGTATTTGAAAAATATTTATAAAAAATATAGAAATTTTGATTTTGACATTTTTACCGTTTCAATGGAATACAATAAAAATATTTGGTTTAAAGAAATGCGAAATCAAGAAATAGATTGGATTCAAACTTCCGATATGAAAGGAACAAATTCCGAAATTTTCAGATTATTCGGAATATCAAATTTGCCTTCAACTTTTTTGCTTGATAAAAAAGGAATTATTATTGCCAAAAATCTATCGAAAACGGATTTGGAATCACAATTAAAAAAGATATTTTATGAAGAAAATTAGTTTATGAAAATTTAAACGTGAATTTAAATAAAAATTATTTACTTGGGATTCAAAAATAGATTAACAAAATATTATTCAATGTTGTTAAGTTAAGCTTTCTTTTATATAGATTTTTTGTGTCTTTTGTGCCTTCTTTGTGAAATAGCTGTATCACAAAAGACACAAAGAAGGCACAAAATAACGCTGAAAAATAGAAAATCCTTAAATTAACGAAATTGAAATATTAATTGTTAATTTATTTTTTAATGAACAATTTGGGCTTAATATAATTTCAACATTAAATAAGTTATTATTAAATTTGTAAAAAAATATTCAAAAATGACCGAAAAACATAAATTCGCAAACGACTTAATCGATTTTATCGAAGCAAGTCCGTCGCCATACCAAGCTGTAAGGAATATAAAAGCTGCACTTTTAAGAAAAGGTTATAAACAACTTCACAGAGGCGAAACTTGGTTACTTGAAAAAGGAGGAAAATATTTCACATCTAAAAATGCTTCTACAGTTGTTGCTTTTGTTGTAGGAAGCGGTTTGGTAGAAGAAAACGGATTCAGAATTATTGCAGCACACACAGATTCACCTACTTTTAAAATTAAACCTGATCCGGAAATGAAATCGGAAGGATATTATTTAAAACTAAATGTTGAACCTTACGGCGGAGCAATTTGGAGCACTTGGCTCGACAGACCTTTAACAATGGCCGGAAGAGTTTCGCTTGTGGGAAGTAATCCGCTAAATCTTGATGTCAGATACATCAATTTTAACAAGCCTTTACTAATAATTCCGAATTTGGCAATTCACATGAACCGACAAGTAAATTCAGGCAAAGAATTTAATGCTCAGAAGGATATGTTGCCATTATTGAGAACTGTAGAAGATGATTTTCAAACAGACGGATATTTGCAAAAAATGATTGCCGATAAATTAAAAGTTGAGCCTGACCAAATTCTTGATTTTGATTTGAATTTGGCAGAATTTGAGAAAGGTTCTATCATAGGCGAAAAAGACGAATTTATTTCGAGCGGAAGATTAGACGATTTGGCAATGGTTCATGCAGGAATTGACGCTCTTTTAAACAGCGAAACCGGTGAAGCCACAAATGTTATGGTTTGCTTTGATAACGAAGAAGTTGGAAGCCAAACAAAACAAGGTGCAGGCTCGCCGTTTTTGAAAGACGTTTTAAAGAGAATTACTTACGCTCTTAACACAGAACACGATGCTTTTTTCAGAGCCAAAATTCATTCTTTTGGAATTTCGGCAGATATGGCTCATGCCGTTCATCCGAATATGGGCGAATTTGGCGACCCTACTTCTCGTCCGGTTTTAAACGGCGGACCTGTTATTAAAATTAATGCAAATCAAAAATATACAACCGACGGAATTTCTTCAGGAGCATTTGAAATGCTTTGCAGAAATGCCGGAGTTCCGGTTCAAAAATACGTAAATCGTTCGGATATTGCAGGCGGTTCAACACTTGGAAGTATTTTAACTTCTCAACTCGATATCAGAATGGTTGATGTTGGAAATCCGATGCTTGCAATGCACTCAATTCGCGAATTATCGGGCGTTCACGACCATTTTTATATGAAACTTGCTTTCGAGGAATTTTATAAATAAGTCTTCAGTCGGCAGTCGGCAGTCTTCAGTTCGCAGTCTTCAGTCGGCAGTCAGCAGTCTTCAGTTCGCAGTCGGCAGTCAGCAGTCTTCAGTTCG
>DZBS01000054.1 GCA_022729995.1 Draconibacterium orientale
ATTTATTTTACTTTCAGGCTTAACGAAAACCAATTTTCCTTCGTCGTTTGTTGCCATTAAAATCATTCCTTGCGATTCAATTCCTTTTAACGGACGCGGTGCTAAATTTACCAAAATCAAAACTTGTTTTCCGATAATTTCTTCGGGTTTAAAATGTTCTGCAATTCCTGAAACTACAGTTCTTTTATCAATTCCGGTATCTATTAAAAGTTTTAAAAGTTTTTGAGTTTTAGCAACTTTTTCGGCTTCCAAAATTGTTCCTGTTCTAATGTCGAGCTTTTGAAAATCGTCATAATTTATAATTTCTTTTTGAGGCTCAACTTTATTTTCCGAAACAATGTTTGCAAGCTTTGTTTTCTCAAGCTTTTCTATTTGAATATTTATTTCGGCATCTTCAATTTTTGCAAAAAGAAGTTCGGAATTATTAATTTGATGCGATTCTTTAATAATATCAGTTTTAAAAATATTGTCCCAAACAAGTTTTTCAATATTTAAAAATTTTCTGATTTTTTGAGCTGAAAAAGGCATAAAAGGTTCTGCCGCAATAGATAATATTGCTGAAATTTGAAGAGAAACGTTCAAAATTGTTTTAACTCTTTCGGTATTTGTTTTAATAAGTTGCCAAGGTTCATTTTCGGCCAAATATTTATTTCCGGCTCGTGCAATATTCATAAAATCTTTCAAAGCTTCTCGAAAATGGAATGTTTCAATATTATTCTCCAAACTTTTTACAGATTCGGAAATTTCCGCAAAAACATTTTTGTCTTCGGCAGTTAAATTTCCTTGAGCCGGAACAATGTTGTTGTAATATTTACTTGTAAGAACAAGAGTTCTGTTAATGAAATTTCCAAAAACGGCAACAAGTTCGCTGTTATTTCTTGTCTGAAAATCTTTCCAGGTAAAATCGTTATCTTTTGTTTCGGGAGCATTTGCAGTTAATACATATCTGAGAACATCTTGTTTATCTTTAAAATCTTCTAAATATTCGTGCAACCAAACAGCCCAATTTCTTGAAGTAGAAATTTTATCGCCTTCAAGATTTAAAAATTCATTTGCCGGAACATTATCGGGTAAAATATATGTTCCGTCTTCGTGAAGCATTGTCGGGAAAATAATGCAATGAAAAACAATATTGTCTTTTCCTATAAAATGAACAAGTTTTGTTTCCGGATTTTTCCAGTATTTTTCCCATTCGGGCGTAAATTCTTTTGTAGCGGAAATATAACCTATCGGTGCATCAAACCAAACATAAAGAACTTTTCCTTCTGCTTTTTCAACAGGAACCGGAACGCCCCAATCTAAATCGCGACTGACGGCTCTTGGTTGCAATCCTTTGTTCAACCAATTTTTGCATGCACCCACAACATTCGATTTCCATTCTTGGTGTTCTTCTAAAATCCATTTTGAGAGAAATTCTTCATTTTTATCGAGCTGTAAATACCAGTGAGTTGTTTCTTTCAAAACAGGTTTTGAACCGCTAATGACAGATTTTGGATTAATTAAATCTGTTGCATTTAGTGTTGTTCCGCATTTTTCGCATTGGTCGCCGTAAGCATTTTCGGAGCCGCAATGCGGACAAGTTCCGGTAATATATCTGTCGGCCAAAAATTGTTGTGCTTCGGGATCGAAATATTGTTCGGTTGTTTTTTCGATGAATTTATTTTTTTCATTCAAAATTTTAAAGAATTCCGAAGCAGTTTCGTAATGAACTTTATTACTTGTTCGTGAATAAATGTCAAAAGAAATACCAAATTCTTCGAAACTTTTCTTAATAATTCCGTGATATTTGTCAACAACATCTTGCGGAGAAATTCCTTCTTTTTTTGCTTTAAGAGTAATTGGAACTCCGTGTTCGTCGGAACCGCAAACCCAAACAACGTCTTTGTTTTTTAATCGTAAATATCTTACATAAATATCGGAAGGAATATATACGCCTGCTAAATGTCCAATGTGTACAGGACCGTTTGCATAAGGTAATGCAGATGTTACCATATATCTTTTAAACTCGTTCATTTTATATCTTTTTCAAAATTTTTGCTAAAGTAGTAAATCAAAAATTAATTTGGGTAATGAAAAACAATTTTGTTGGTTATAAATTTTATAGAAACTCCAAATAATTGATATTTGCTGTTTATTGTGAATTTCTGTCAGCATTTTTTGTCAAATTAAAATAAAAAATCTGACAAATTTTCCTTGTTTTTATAAAAAAGAGTTAATTTTGAAACCAAATTTGAAACGGTATATATTTTGTAAACAATATGAAAATATACAACTATTTAAATACATTAAAAAATAAAAAATGGCAAAAGTACAATTTTTAAACGAGCAAGATTTTAAAGAAAAAGTGTTTAATTTCGAAGCTAATCAAGACTGGAAATTTGAAGGAAATATTCCCTGTATGATAGATTTTTACGCTGATTGGTGTGGACCGTGCAAAATGGTTGCTCCAATTTTAGAAGAGTTACAAGAAGAATATGAAGGATTAATAAATATCTATAAAATAGATACAGAAGTTGAAAGAAATTTGGCCGGAATGTTCGGTATTCAAAGTATTCCTTCTTTATTATTTGTTCCAAGTGAAGGACAACCACAAATGGCTGTTGGCGCATTACCTAAAGATACGTTCAAAAAAGCAATTGCCGACGTATTGAAAGTTGAAGCTCCCGTAAAATAAGTTTTTATTTGAATTATATAAAAACAGCCGATGTTTAACTTCGGCTTTTTTTGTAAGTAATAATTTTAGATTTTGTTCGTTTAAGTTTTAATAATAATTTTAAAATTTGAGTTATGAAAAAAATATTTTTATCAATAATATTTGCATTTATTGCTTTTGCAAGTTTTTCTCAAGAGGTTGTTTTTCTTAGTGATGCCACTTTTAAAGAAAAAGTTTGGGATTACGGAAAAAATACCGAATTTGTTTTTTCGGGAGATAAACCTGTAATTGTCGATTTTTATGCAGATTGGTGCGGACCTTGCAAAATGGTTGCTCCTCATTTAGAGGATATTCAAACCGAATACGGTAATAAATTGCATGTTTATAAAGTGAATGTTGATAATTACGGAATGATTGCCGAATTATTCAATATTAGAAGTATTCCTACAATTCTTTTTATTCCGGCAAACGGTGATTACAAAAAAATTATTGGTTATAGAAGTAAAGAACAACTTGTAGATTTGATTAAAACAAATTTTAGTTTATAGAAGAATCTTTTTTAAATTTTAAAAGCCTGCTCAAATGTTTTGGGCAGGCTTTTTTGTTTTGTAAAAGAAAATGTTTTATTTAAAAACTGCTCCGTTGGGACCAATTCCCGTTGAGATATTTCCTTTTATTAAACTTCCTTCTATATTATAAATATTCAAAGTTCCTGCTTGTGTAAATCCGTTATCGGAAAAAACAAATATGTTGTTATTCGCCGGATTTATTTCTAAGCTGTAGAAAGTTCCGTCAATTATTTTTGTTGCAGAAAATGTTGAAGTTGAAATGTCGCTTTTGTAAATTCCGTCGGATTCAATAAAGAAAATATATTTTCCGGTGTTATCAACAGAAATATGTGTTGGGTTGAAAAAATCACCTGTTGTTCCAATCGTCAATGAATCAGTTTTTTCGAGCGAAAGTTTGTTTAATTTAATAATTTTAGAATCTGTTTCGGAAACAACATTCCAATTTTGGTCATAAACAACTTTTCCTCCGCACAAAACCCATATATTTCCTTCAAAATCCGAAATTAAATCTGTTGCTCCGTCGGCTGCTGTAACTGTTTGTTCTACAATATCGGTTTCCGGATTTATAACGCTAATTGTATTATCACTGCCCCAAGCTCCGTTTGCGACGTAAACTTTATTGTTTGCAACAATTAAATTTTCGGGCGAATTGCCTAAAGGAATTTGTTTATCAATTGCAAAAGTTTCATTATTAATTACAATTATTTCTCCGGGATATGAACCGTTAGTCAGGTATGACTTTTTGTCATTAACTTTTATTATATTTCGCGGATAGCTAATGTTTTCTATAACAGCAACATGTTTAAAAGTTTCTGCGTTAACAATTTCAAGTTTTTTGGAATTATTTACAGCAATAAATGCGTAATCTCCCGCAAAACTAATCGACTGAACAATATCTCCCAAAGAAACTTCTTCGTTTTGAAGCCAAAAAATATCGTTCGTAATCTCTTGTGTTTCAGTGTTAAAATATGAAATATCTCCGTTTGAAGAACTAAAATTTCCTTCGCAAACTATGTAAGCACCGTTTCCAAAAGTTTCTTCTTCAATAATAATTTCCGGTTTGTTGCAAGAAGCCATAATTCCTGCGATTACAATCATAAATAAAATTTTTCTCATCTGTTTATATTATCTTGGTTTTTTAAAATATTCGAGTTCAATTCCTATAAAAAACATTCTTCCGGGCAGCGGATATGATTTTACAGATTCGTAATATGTATTAAATAAGTTGTTGATTTTTAAGTTTGTATTGATATTGAAATTCTTGATTTTAATTTTGTAGCCTACATAAAAGTCGGAAATGAAATATGCGTCAAGCGAATAATTTTCGTTATTATCTTCGGTTGTAAATCTTTTTCCGGTAAAATATCCGGCAATTGAGATTGAAAGATTTTTATAATTTATAAAGAGATATTCTTTTGCGGAATGAAGCGGAACATAAATTAATTGATTTCCAATTAAATATGTTTCGTTATTATAAAATTTATTGTTAAAACTTTTAGTAAATTGATATGATAAATTAATGTAAGTTTTTATTTTTTCATTGCTCAATCTTATTCTAATTTCAGTTTCGTTTCCGTATAAAACAGCTTCTTTATTATTAATTGCTTGCCAAATTCCTAAAACTGGTAACCATTGAATTTGGTTTTTTATTTTTGATAAATATATATTGCTTGAAATTACAATATTGTCGTTTTTCGTTGGTTTGTATTCTAAACCTGTTTCGGAACTTAAACCGCTTTCGTTTAGCAAATTAACATTTCCGCCCGGATTCCAATATAATTCGTTAAATGTTGGTTTTCTGAAATTTTTTGAAAAATTTATTCTGAAATTAATTTTGTTAAAATCGTAATTAATTCCGGCATTGTAGACAAATACTTTTGGTGTGTTTTCGAAAAATAAAAGATTTACGTTTGCCAACAAATTTATTTTTTTCAGTTTGATTTTAGAAGAAAAATAAGTGTTCAATTCGTTTTCATTCTTTTTATAACTTGATGTTTCTGAACTCAAATATTTATAATAAAAACCGAAATCTGCGATAATTATGTTTTTAAAATATTTTTTATAGCTCAAATCTGTCAATAATCTTTTTCCCGAAATTTTTGAATCTACAAAATATAAATTATCTGTTGAATTTATCTTGTCTGTATAATGCATAAAATCAAAAACATAAGCTGTTCCGAAAGTGAGTTTTGAATTGTAGAATAATTTATTTAATCTAATATAAAATTTTAATGTTGAATCTGTTTGAAATTTATTTCCTGTTCCGTAAGAGCCGGCAAGTTCGGGAATTTCTTTGCTTTTTCCCATAACCCAAATTCCGGATTCTATATTAAATTTTTGTGTTGGTTTTGTGCTGAAATCCGCAATAATTCCGGACGACGAAAATGCGTTATTTGTTCTTATTTCTGTAGGTTTATCAATTTTATAAATGTCTTCAAAAACAAAATTATTTTCAGCTTTTGATTTGCTTGAAGAAAAATTTATTGAAAACTTCTTTTTTGAATATTTGAAATTTACGTTTGTCGATAAATTTTTGTAACTTCCGGCTTCAAAAGATATTCTTGAATATATATTTTCACTTTTAAAATTATTTTTCAAATCAATAATTCCGCCAAAAGTTCCGCTTCCAAATATTGAAGCCGATGCGCCGGGAATTATTTCAATATCGTTAAAAAAGCAAGCAGAAACTCCCGACAAATCAAAATCGCCCGAAGTGAGTGAATTTAATTGAAATCCGTTCCATAAAATTGATGTTTGATTTGAAGGCGAACCTCTAAAAGAAATTGTACCCAAAGAACCAGATGAACCGTAGCTTTTTATAATTGAAGGACTTATTATTTTTAATATTTCGGATAAATTGGAATTTGAATAAATTTTAATAATTGAAGAATCGGGAGTGATTTTTCTTGAATTTTCGTAAAACGATTTTGTTGTATAAATAATATTCACCTCTTCAATTTCGTGAAATTCTTGCGAGAATATTTCCAACGAAATAGTCGTTAAAACTAAGAATGATAATATTTTGTAAAAATGTTTTTTCAATTTTTATCGGTATAAATAAATCAAAAAAAAAGATAGAATAAACCGATTTAATAGAAACAGAAATGAAAAGATGAAGACGTTTCACCCTTTAGCTTTTGTCCCGAAAGCGTCGGATATTATTCATTATTCGGCAGGTCTTCTGACTTTCTCTAAGCAATTGCCTTCCCGTATTTAACAGTGGCTAAGAATAATTGCTATTTTTTATGAGATTACAGCAGCGGGTACTGTTGCCGATTTTCACGGCATTCCCTCTTAGTTAAGAATTTTAGTTATAAAATCTCAAAACCGATTATCGGCAAATTTATGAATTTATTTTAATTCTTTTTATACTTTTTATGTTAAAATATTTTTAAATTGATAAAAATAATTCAATGTCGTAAAGTTAAGGTTTTACAATCACTTCGGAATTTATATCTATTATTCTTTTTTTAACAAATGAAAAAATAATTTAAAACGCAAAAAACCACAAAGAAAAAATATTTATTTTATTAACTTAACGACCTTGAAAATGAATTGCTAAATAAATTTTCAATGTTATAATAATTTTACTCTAAAAATTGTTTATAAAACAAAATGAAGGTATAAATTTTGCTATATTTTAGTTTTGTTTGAATTTTATTTCAAAATACAAGTATAATTTACGAAAAAAATTATATATTTCGTGATTATTTTGTATTGATATTGGAAAGTATATATTAATTTTGTTTTAAAGAATTCATTAAATTTAATAATGAAGATACGTACCAAATTACCGCTTTACACCAGCATCACGGTTTTTATCACAATCGTGGCAATTACAATGTACTCAATTATCGATTTTAGAAAAAAAACACTACAAAGTATTGAATCTTACAAGTTTGAGCAAACCGGAATAATTAAAAACGAATTAAAAGATAATGTCGGAAATGCCTATTCAATGATTGATCAAGCATATTTAATGTCTTCAAAATCAGAAGATTCTCTTAGTCGCGGATTGTCCAAAGATGTTAGTAAATCTATGGTTTTGTCAAGTTACTTGAATCTTACAAAAGAAAATATTCGTCAGATGCGTTACGGAGAAGCAGGTTATATATGGATAAATGAAATAGATCCGCCGTATACAGTAAGAATGCACCCGATAAAACCGGAAATGGAAGGAACAGCTCAGGTTTTTTATATTAAAGAAACTCAACAAAATGTTTATGAAGCATTTGCCGATGTTGTTCATAATAACGGAGGCGAAGGATTTTTGCAATACGATTTTTACAAACCCGGTTCAAACGAAAGAATTCCAAAATTAAGTTTTATAAAATTATACGAACCTTTGGGTTGGGTAATTGGAATGGGAGTTTATGTCGACCATATCGACAAAATGGTTGCTCGCAAAACCGACGAATTAAATCAACAAACATCTCAAATGATTAATTATATTCTTCTTTTAGGATTTATATTAATCACTTTGGCAGGTTTAACCCTTTATTTATTCGGAAAAACAATTACCGATGCTATTTATAATGTAAGACAGCAACTTTTCGACATGTCAAAAGGAATTGTTGTTCAAAAAACAATTGAAGAAAGAACCGATGAAATCGGCGATATGAATAAATCGCTAAATGCTTTAATTGACGGAGTAAATTCCTATTCAGAGTTTGCTTTGAGCATTGGAAAAGGAAATTTGGAAGCAGATTTTTCCACACTTTCAGATGAAGATAATCTTGGAAACTCCTTGCTGAAAATGCGTGAAAGTTTAACAACAGCCAAAGAAGAAGAAGAAATCAGACAACAAGAAAACGAAAGACGAAACTGGGCCAACGAAGGTTACACAATGTTTAGCGATTTGATGAGAAAAAGCTCGAACGAAAATTTGCGTGAAATGGCTTATGACGTTATCGAAAACATGGTAAAATATACCGGTTCGGTTCAAGGCGGAATATTTATTTATAACGACGAAGAAGAAAATAATCATTACATAGAATTACTTGCATCAACAGCATATAACAGAAGAAAATTTAAAGAAAAAATAATTCAACCCGGCGACGGACTAATTGGAACATGTGCTTTAGAAAAGCAAATGATTTATTTGACGAATGTTCCAAAAGATTATATAGATATTCGCTCGGGATTGGGAACCGCAAATCCGGAATCTATTTTGATAGAACCATTGATGATGGAAGATAATATTATCGGGATAATTGAATTGGCTGCATTTAAAAAATATAAAGATTTTGAAATTGAATTTGTTGAGAAAGTCTCCGAAAGTATAGCATCTTCGCTATATGCAGCAAAAATTAACAGTAAAACGGCAATTTTGTTAAAAGATTTTGACACTTTTAAGGAAAAAATTTCAGATTTGGAACGAAAATTGGTCTTAAAGGATTTAGAGCTGAAAAAAGCAAAAAAAGACGGCTCATCAAATGATAACAAAAACACAATTTTATCTTTTAGGTAAAGCACAGATGTCGTAATGCAAAAAATAAATCATTTTTTAGTTAAGAGTTTTCAGTTAAAGCCCGAAGAAATTCCAAAATTTCTTTTGTTGTTTTTCCATTCGTTTTTCGTAGGATTATTTATTGCATTTTACTTTGTTCAAGCAAACACAGCATTTATCAGCAATTACGGAAGCGAGCAACTTCCGATTGCATATATTGCAGCCGGAATTGTGGGATATATATTTTCATCAATCTACTCGGCAGTTCACCAAAAAATAAACAGCAAATATTTATTTTCCGGTGTATTAATATTTATGTTTTTTGTTACTGCTCTCGGACGTTCGGGTTTTGGATTAGTGAAAGACGAATATTTAAGTTTCTTCATATTTATATGGGCTTGGCCGTTTATTTCATTAGCCGGAATTCAAGCAGGCGGATTGGCGTTAAAATTTCTGAATCTTATTCAAGTAAAAAGAATGTTCGGATTGATAAACATGGGCGGAGTTTCGGCTTCGATACTCGGTTATCTTATAATTCCGATAATTTCAAAGCATATTGGAAGTACCTATAATTTATTAATTTTAGGTGCATTAAGTTTGATTGGTGCATTATTTATTCTATTATATCTATATAAAACTTCCGGAGAAAAAGACGTTGTTAAAAAAGTTTTAAAAACTGAAGCAAAAACTAATTTCAGAACACTTTTTAAAGATAAATATTTTAGATTGATTTTTATTTCCGCCGTTTTTTCAATGACTGTTATATATATTACCGATTATGGATTTCTTTCAACAATAAAAGTTCAAAAAGATTTATTTTCAAAGCCCGGTTCTGTTTCAAGTTTCTTGGCATTGGTTTTTGCCGCATTAAAAGTAGGAGAGTTCTTAATTTCATACTTTTCGAGCAGAATATTAAGTAAACACGGTGTAAAACTCGGTTTAACAATAATGCCCGTTACTCTTGCTTTAATAATTTTAATTTCTTCAATAGTTGGTTTCACTGCCGGAGTTTTAAGTATTACTTTTTTGGCATTGATGACACTTAATAAATCTATGGAAAGAATATTGCGAAGAGGATTGGACGATCCGGCATTTAATATTCTTTACCAGCCGTTGCCTGCAAACCTTCAAATGGCGGTTCAATCCAAAGTAGGAGTTGTTATGCAATTTGCAATAGGAATTGCCGGAATTCTTCTTTTGGCAATAAATACTATATTGAAATTGGGCGACGGATTTAATTTAAAACTATTTCCGCTGTTTTATTTGCCGATTTTATTAATTTGGATTTTTATTGCACGCAAATTATATAAATCATATAAAAATAAACTTAGAGAAGTTTTAAGAGAACTCAGCAAACAACAAGAAAGAGAAACTTCTAAATATTTATACGGAACAGAAGTTTTAACCAAGAAAATTAAAAAATTTAATTCTAATGTTGTAAATCTCAGCATTACAATTCTTTCGGAAACAAATCCGAGAGTTTTTGAACCTTATGCCGCAGGGCTTTTGAAGAATGACGATCATTTAATTCAAAAAGTGATTTTGAAAAGTATCGACCCAACTTGGAGAGACAGAATTTTAAAGCAAACCGAACAAATTTATGAAGAAACAAATTCCGAAGAAATTAGAAAATTAGCAAAAAGAGCAAATTATTTGCTTGATTTTTCTGATGTTGTGGAATTGTCGGACAAAGAAATAGATTTATTACTTCAATCCGAAAGTATATCAGATTATTTGCGACTTACAAAATTTATTGCCGCAAAAACAACATCTAAGAGGAGTGAAGAAATTATTTTAAAACTTTTAACAAGCACCGATAAACTTATAAAAAGCACTGCAATTCGACTTTCGGTAAATGTTAAAACAAATCCGATAATTAATAAACTGATAGAATACTTGGAATATCCGGCTTATTATCATATTAGTACAGCTTCATTGTTGGATATTGGCGAAAAAATATTAATCCCGCTTAAAAAATATTTTGAAAATTCAACAGATATTCAAATACAATTAAAGATTATTGAAATTTATGCAAAAATGGGTTCAAAATCGGCAAAATCGCTTTTAATTCAGTCTATAAATTTACCCGAACGAAATGTTCAACTATCCGCAATTTGGGCTTTATATTATTGCAAATATCAAGCTCCGGAAGAAGAAATGTTTATTGTTAGAGATAAAGTAATTGAAACAACTCAAAATTTACTTTCAATATTAATGTCTATTGAAGATATTGAAGCAGAAAAAAATTCATTAAAATTATTTTTAGCCTTAGACCAAGAAAGAACAAATAATATAGAACTTTTATTTAATTTGTTAAGCTTTTTGCACGACCCAAAAGTTGTTAATCTTATTAAGAAAAATATAATAGGCAAAAACACCATTTATGCACTCGAACTTATCGACAACTTTATTTTGCCCGATTTGAAACCGTATATAGTTCCCGTATTTGACGATATATCTATTTTACAAAAAATTAAAAGACTTCAAAAGTTTTTTTCACTTCCAAAATTAAATTTTAGAGACAGGCTTTTGAACATTATTACAACAGATTACGATAAAATTGATACTTGGACAGTTGCAAAAGCTTTGGAAATGATGGAAAAAGTTCAGCGTCAAAAAACTGAACTTGAAAACATGAAAAATGAATATATCATTTACGAAGACATAAAACCTTGGGTGAAAGCAAATCAAAAAGCTGTTCTTAATCAAATAAAAAGGAGCGAGCTTCCCGACGAAGTTTTCTTGGCTTTGTTTCATCCCGATGAACTTGTATATTCAACAGCCGCAAAAATTGTATATTCCGAAAATCCTTCAAAATGTTTTGATTATTTAAAAAACATGTCTGAAGCAAAAAAGAATCTTATTCATACACTTGAAACAGGCGGTTTTTTGCTTGCCGATAAAGTAAAATTATTAAGAAGATACCATTTGTTTTTTAGTGTTCCCGATTATTTGTTGGTTAAAATTGCTCAAATAATTATTCCGTTAAATTTGGCAAAAGGCGATAAATTATACTTTAACGATAATAACGACGACGACAAAATTATTATTCTTCTAAAAGGAGTTTTAGTTTATAACGAAGGAGCTGAAAACGAAACAGTTTTTTCAAAAAAAGTAATTATAACTCCCGGCGTTAATATTGAACAAGATGCCGGTTTTCTTAGTATTCAGCGAAGTGCACTCGTTTTGGTTGCCAATAAATATAAATATTTTAATTTATTGCTTGATAATACCGAAATTATGCAACATATTTTTGAAGTTATTCAAGATTAAATCCAAATAAATCTTAAGTGTTTTTATAAGATTTATTAAATTAGGCTCTTATGAAATAAATAAGAATATTATAAATTTTTAGTATCAATTAAAAGTCTCGTAGAGACGACATTATGGTAGAAAAAGATTTGACATTTCAGTTTTAAGTCTCAGAGAGACGACATTATTTATAAATAGTAACTGAATTTATTAGCAAAATTTGAAATTGAATTTTACGATTCTTAATTATTTATTTGAGTTTACTATGATATTTAATGTCACCACTACGTGGTTTTGGATTTTTCAGGAAACAATTTTTCTACAATAATATAGTCCCGACGGGACTTTAAAAAGAAATATATTATTTTTAACAGCTAAAAGCCAATTGCCAACAGCAAATAAAGAATTATATGTATTTCTTAAATACCTAATTCAAAAGATTTATTTGGATTTATTTATTTCCGGATTTATAATTTGTATTAATTCAAAATTTAGAATTTCAATTTTACATATCCCGATAATAATGATTTTATATTAGAAATTTCTTCTTCGGAAAACTTATTGTTTTTCAAATCTAATGTTTGCAAATTTTCCAGTTTAGAAATAGATTCAGGCAATTTTGTAAGTTTATTATTCTTCAAATTCAAATCGGTTAAAAGTTTTAATAAACCAATTTCTACAGGTAAACTTTCAAGTTTATTATAGGATAAATCTATCTTTTCAACACTTTTCATTTTTCCGACAGAAACAGGAATAGTTTTTAGCGAGTTATAACCGGCATTTAGCGTTTCCAAAGTCAACAAATTTCCTATTGATTCGGGCAAAGCATTAAGATGATTATTAAATACATTCAAAGTTTTTAATACAATCAAATTGCCAATTTCTGTAGGAAGTTCTTCAATTATATTTGAAGAAATATCAATTTCGGTTAAATTATTTAATTTACCAATTTCGGCAGGTAATTTTTGAATTGCATTTTTCGATAAATTTAATACCGACAAATTTATTAGATTTCCAATATTCGGATTAAGTTCAACAAGTTTATTTTCCGAAAGGTTTAAATCGAATAAATTGCTCAAATTCCCTATTTCATTTGGCAAAATTGTTAATTGATTTTTAGAAATATCAAGAATTTGAAGTAAAGTTAAATTACCGATTTCAGCAGGTAAATTTCTTAATTGATTTCCTGCCAAATTCAAATACGGAATTTCTTTGAGCAAACTAATTTGCGAAGGAACTTCAATTAACGAATTATTATGTAAATCAAAAATTTTGATATTAGTAAGTTTTCCGATATCTTCGGGCAATTCGGTTAATTTATTGTTGGAAACATCTAAACTTTGCAAAAATTTTAAATTTCCGATAGAAGAAGGCAAACTTTCCAAACTGTTTTCGGCAATTGTAAGGTTCGATAAATTCTTAAATCCGTCGAAATTTGAAGGAAGTTTTTCAAGAGAATTTTTGTTCAAATTCAAATTTTCCAACGACAAAATATTACAGACTTCTGAAGGGAAATACTCAATTTTATTCTCTTCCAAATTCAGCATAATAAGAAATTTTAAAGAACCGAGTTCGGGCGGAAGCGAAACCAATTTATTTTTACCGAAATTAAGAAATTGTAAATTAGGCAAATCTGCAATTTCTGCCGGAATAGATGAAATTTCATTATTCCACAAATCCAATATTTGCAGCTTTTTTAAACGAAAAACTTCTTGAGGAATTTCAGAATAGCCTTTGTCACTCAAATTTAATTTATACACATTTTCAGGATCTTTTAATGCTTCTTCCAATGAATTATATTCCATTGCAACAACAAGGTCGTTTTCATCTAACAAAGTTTGAGAGAATAAACTGCCTGTTTTTGTTAATATTAAAAGAAAAATAAAGGAAAAGACTTTATAATTCATATTATTAAATGTTTGGTTTTTTTATCAGATTTCAAAAGTAAAAACTTTATAATCATAAATCAACTATTTTTTATAAAACGATATTTTTTAAATAAAATTTAATTTAAATATAAATAAATACACTTTGGTGCTTTTTTTTATGAACGAAATTATTATATTTGTATATTGCTCGAAAATGAATTTTTATGTTTTTAGCAATGAAACTTAAAACTATATTTAAGTTTAAAATTTAACTAAACAATTATGATGAAATGCATTATTATCGACGACGATAAAGTTTCAAGGTTGGTTATCGAGAAATATATTCAAAAAACAGAATTTTTGAGTCTTGAAGTTTCTTTTGAAAATCCGTTTGATGCAATTAATTATCTTGTAGAAAAAAACGAAATAGATTTAATCTTTTTAGATATTGAAATGCCCGAAATGAACGGTGTTGAACTTATCGAAAATTCAGATAATTTACCGCAAGTAATAATCGTTTCCGCAAAAGATAAATATGCAGTTCAAGCAATTGAATATGACGTTACAGCTTATCTTCTAAAACCTGTAAGCTATGCTAAATTTTTTAAAGCAGTTACAAAAGCAAACGAAAGAATTACAAGCGAAAAAGAAAACGATAAAACAAAAGGAATATTTATAAAAAGCAATTCTTCCTCATTTATAAGATTACTTTATGATGATATTTATTGGATTGAAGCACTTGAAAATTACGTTGTTATAAACACCGAAGACGAAAAACATACAATTCATTTTACAATGAAAGCACTTTTAAATAAACTTCCGAGTGATAAATTTAAAAGAATACATCGTTCTTTTATCGTAAATATTGATAAAGTAAATATGATTGAAGACAATATGGTAATTCTTAAAATCGGTTCAAAAAAGAAATCAATTCCAATTGCTAAATCATATAAAGATAAACTTTTGAAAGAAATTAATATTGTTTCAAAATAATTTTAATGAAAAAATATTATACATAAATAAGGAGAATATAGTTGTTTATATTCTCCTTATTTGTTTTTTGTAATTTAATATCAATATAAAAAAAATAAAAGCTATATTTGAAAATAATATTTATAAAACTATAAAAAATATAAGATATGAAACATCCGTGTTTATCTCTCGACACACAAACGAATGATTATTTTGGATGTTCCTATCTGACCTTTAAAAACAATTTAAAAATATACAGATGAATAACGAATTATTAAACTTAAAACCGGAATGTGTTTGGAAAAATTTTGTTGAATTAACAAAAATTCCGCGACCTTCAAAAAAAGAAGCCGCAATTATAGAATTTATGAAAAATTGGGGAATAGAAAGAGGTCTTGAAACAGTAGTTGACGAAGTTGGAAACGTAATTATCAGAAAACCTGCAACTTCCGGAATGGAAAACAGAAAAGGAATTATACTTCAAGGACACTTAGATATGGTTCCTCAAAAAAACAATGATACAAAACACGATTTTGAAAAAGATCCTATTACTGCATATATCGACGGCGATTGGGTTACAGCAAAAGGAACAACACTTGGAGCCGACAACGGAATGGGAGTTGCCGCAACAATGGCTGTTTTGGAATCAAAAGATTTACAACACGGACCAATTGAAGCTCTTATGACAATTGACGAAGAAACCGGAATGACAGGAGCTTTCAATTTAAAACCCGGAATTTTAAAAGGAGATATTTTAATGAATCTCGACTCGGAAGACGAAGGCGAATTATACATTGGTTGTGCCGGAGGAATTGATGTTACGGCTACATTCAAATATAAAGAAAAAGATGCTCCAAAAAAATCTCAAGCTTTTAAAGTTACTGTTACAGGTTTAAAAGGCGGACATTCCGGAGTTGATATTCCTTTACAAAGAGGAAACGCCAACAAAATAATGTTTAGATTTTTATCAAGTGTGAGCAAAAAATATAAAATCGGACTTGCAAGTATTGCCGGCGGCGATATGAGAAATGCAATTCCTCGCGAAGCTATCGCAGTTGTTACAGTTTGCGATGAAGATGCCGTTATGTTTGCAGATTGTGCCAAAAAATTTGGAGAAATAATAAGTAACGAAATAAAATCTGTTGATCCCGGATTTAAATTAGTTATTGAAAAAGCAGAAATGCCAAAAGCAATTATTCCGGGAAAAACCACAAAAAAAATAATTAAAGCAATGCGTGTTGTTCCTCACGGAGCACAAAGATATATTGACGAAGCACCCGAAGTGCCCGAAACATCTACAAATGTTGGAATTGTAAAATCCGAAAACGGTAAAATTATTGTTGCAAACCTTGTGAGAAGTTCAGTAGATTCAGCAAAAGATGCATTAGCTGCCGATATTGAATCGTTATTTGAATTAGCCGGAGCAAAAGTTCAGCTTCACGGCGAATATCCGGGCTGGAAACCCGATTTTTCATCGCCAATTTTAAAAGCTATGAAAGAATCTTACAATCAAAAATACGGTAAAATTCCGGAAGTAAAAATAATTCACGCAGGTTTAGAATGCGGTGTTCTTGGAGCAACATATCCAAATTGGGATATGATTTCCTTCGGACCTACAATTCGTTTTCCGCATTCGCCCGATGAAAAAGTTAATATTGAAACAGTTGCTAAATTTTGGGATTTCCTTGTTGAAACTCTAAAAAATGCTCCGTTAAAATAATTTAATGCCAAATTATAAAATTAGATTATAATTTTATTAATTTTGTAAAATATTAAAGACTGTTCGGATAGTTTTTCTGCAATTAACAAAATTGCTTAAAATCAACTCTCGGAACAGTCTTTTTCAGCCCAAAATTGATTTTAAAATATTGAAAAACAAATAATCTCGTAAAAAAAGTTACATGAGAAAAATAGATATCAAAACAACAATTTTTGAGTATGAATCTTTGGAAGAGTTTAGCGACGAATTTCAGGTTCTGATAAATGAAGCAAAAAACATTGTAAAAAATGCTTATGCTCCATATTCAAAGTTTAATGTTGGAGCTGCGGTTTTGCTCGATAACGGAAAAATTATTACCGGAACAAATCAAGAAAATGCAGCTTATCCGTCCGGACTTTGTGCCGAAAGAGTTGCAATGTTTTATGCAAATTCGCAATATCCCAACGTGCCCGTAAAAGCTCTTGCGGTTTGCGTGTTTACAAACGACCATTATTCCGAAAGCCCTATTCCGCCTTGCGGAGCTTGCCGACAAGTAATTCTTGAAACAGAAATGCGTTTTGAAAAACCTATTCAAATTATTTTGGCAGGTAATAAAAAATATACTCTTATTGAAGATGCTAAGTCGTTATTGCCTCTTCATTTTGATGATGATTTTTTTGAAAGAGAATAAGATGTAAAATAACCTTGTCAATCCATTGTTAATTATGTTAAATAGGATTGATAGTTTTTGTATTTTATAAATTGACCAAAGTCTGATTTAACATTTCAAAACTTTGGTCGTAATAGATTTTATATAAAGTTTGTTTATTATTTTCTTATAATAGATTTAAACTCTTTTTTATATTATTTAATTTTTCGTCGGCAATTTTGTTTATTTCTTCAAAATCTTCTTTCGAATTCAAAGTTTCTTTCAGTCCGATATAAAATTTTATTTTTGGTTCTGTTCCCGAAGGTCTTACCGTTACTTTTGTTCCGTCTTCAATAAAAAACTGAATAACATCAGCTTTTGGCAAATTTATTGGCGATTTTGTTCCGTTAATCATATTAACAGATTCTTGAATCAAATAGTCTTTAATTTCAACAACTTTCATTCCTGCAATTTCAACTAAATGATTTTTTCTGTAATCCGACATCATTTTTTTTATTTCCTCGGCGCCTTCTTTTCCTTTTTTAACAATATTTACCAGAGT
This sequence comes from Draconibacterium orientale, assembly GCA_022729995.1. GTDB lineage: Bacteria > Bacteroidota > Bacteroidia > Bacteroidales > JAADGE01 > DZBS01. The sequence continues at coordinate 17,674 of DZBS01000054.1, forward strand.
TTCTTTGAAAAAACCAAATTTAACATAAATTTCAATTAATTGTTCATAAAATGATTTTCCGTTTTCTTTTGCCCAAGCTGCTGTTTCCGCAATTAATGCAGAAGCCATAACTGCATCTTTATCTCTCACGAATTCACCTGCTAAATATCCGTAACTTTCTTCTCCGCCTCCGATAAATAATTTTTTACCTTCGTTTTCTTTAATTATTTCGGCAATATATTTGAATCCTGTTAAAACGTCAAAATATTCAACCTTATATTTTTTGGCAATTTCAACAAGTAACTCGCTTGTTACAATTGTTTTAACAATATATTCATTTCCTTTTAAAAGATTATTTTCAAATTTTTTCTTAATAAGATAATAAATTAAAACACTTGCGGTTTGGTTTCCGTTAAGTAGAATAAATTTTTCGTTATTATCTTTTACAGCAATCCCGACTCTGTCGGCATCCGGGTCGGTAGCCAAAACTAAATCGGCATCAATTTCTTTTGCCAAGTTCACAGCCATTTCCAAAGCATCGGCGTTTTCGGGGTTTGGAGAATTAACAGTGGGAAAGTTTCCGTCGGAAATGTCTTGTTCTTTAACTGTATAAACATTTTTAAACCCAAAATTCTTTAAAACCTTAGGAACCAAATTTACACCGCTGCCGTGAATTGCTGTGTATACAATTTTTAAATCGGAATTTTTTTCAATAATTTCAGGCGAAATAGAAAGCTCTTTAATCTTTTTCAAATAAATATTATCAATTTCTTCACCTATAATATATATATGTGCTTTAATTGCTTCAAATTTTATTTGCTCTATTTCTGAAATTTTATTTACTTCAACTATAATATTTTTGTCGTGAGGAGGAACAATTTGTCCGCCGTCGTTCCAATATGCTTTAAATCCGTTATATTCTTTTGGGTTATGTGAAGCCGTTATTACAACACCTGCTTTGCAATTTAAGTATCTTACCGCAAAAGAAAGTTCGGGAGTAGGACGTAAAGCGTCAAATAAAAAAACCTCAAATCCGTTTGCCGAGAAAATATTGGAAACAGTTTCGGCAAAAAAACGGCTGTTATTTCTCGAATCATAAGCCACAGCAACCTTTATTTTCTCTTTTTCACCGAAGAATTTAATAATATAGTTTGATAAACCTTGAGCAGCTGCACCAACAGTGTATTTATTCATTCTATTTGTTCCTGCGCCCATAATTCCTCTAAGTCCGCCTGTTCCAAACTCAAGTTCTTTGTAGAATGAATCAATAAGTTCCTTTTCATTATTTATTGTCAAATTTCTTATTTCATTCTTAGTATCGTCATCATAATTTTCGTTAAGCCATTTATCTACTTTTATTTGAATATTTTTTTCCATATATTTAATTTTAGTAATGATTTCTTTTTTTTTGGTTTTTATATACAAATTTACTAAATTTCATTGATTTTGATACAAATATTTGTTAAATTGCTTTAAATTGAAATTCTTTAATTATGGAAAACAACTCAAAACTCCCGAAGAAAGTTTATAACGCAGAAATTGCAAAATTCAGAATCGAACTTGTGAGGCTTCAAAGATGGATAAAAGCAGAAGGCTTAAAAGTTGTAGTTATTTTTGAAGGCAGAGATGCTGCCGGAAAAGGCGGAACAATAAAAACAATAACACAAAGCTTAAATCCTCGTATTTGTAGAGTAGTTGCTCTTGGAACACCAACCGAAAAGGAAAAATCGCAATGGTATTTTCAGCGATATGTTCCACATTTGCCGGCTGCCGGAGAAATGGTTCTTTTCGACAGAAGTTGGTATAACAGAGCAGGAGTAGAGAAAGTTATGAATTTTTGTAACGATGAAGAATATTGGGAGTTTTTGCGTTCGTGCCCCAATTTTGAAACAATGCTAATTCGTTCAGGTATAATACTTATCAAATATTGGTTTTCAGTAAGCGAAGAAGAACAAGAAATAAGATTACAAGGTCGACTTAATGACCCCACAAAAGTCTGGAAATTAAGCCCGATGGATATTGAATCCCGAGATAAATGGATGGAATATTCAAGAGCAAAAGATGAAATGTTTTCATATACCGATACAAAAATATCTCCTTGGTATGTAGTTCAAGCCGATGATAAAAAACGAGCAAGACTCAATTGTATTAATCATTTGCTTTCAAAAATTCAATATAAAGAAGTTCCGGTATCCGAGATGAAACTTGAACCTCGCAAAGTTCATAAAGGATATGTCAGACCGCCGCTAAATGAGCAAACATTTGTCCCCGATGTGTATTAAATTTTG
>DZBS01000055.1 GCA_022729995.1 Draconibacterium orientale
GTTTCGACTTCGCTCAACGACCGGGTTCTTCGGTGGCTGAGCGAAGCCGAAGCCTAATGTGCTGAAAACCCTTTATTCCATATTCCTTTTCTGTATTCATTAAACAAATAGAGACGTCCATATTCGACGTCTCTTTATTATTAATCATAAATCTTTCGACTCAAGTCTTATATCTCATTTCAATAGACTACGACAAAAAATGATTGATTAATTTTCGATCTTCTGTTGTCATTTTATTGATGGTTGTAAGAATGTTATTTGCTAAATCTTTAGCACCAAATCGGAATAAATCTTTGTTGAGCCATTCTTCACCCAAAGTTTTTTTAATAACGATATAATATCTTAACACAGTTTCGGGGTCGGAAATGTCGCCTGCTGGTTTTATTCCTACTTTCTTACCTGTTTTATCAAAAAACTCTTTAATGGCTGTGGCGATTATATAAGCATCGTTTAACGACGAATGAGGCTCTGTCTTGCCTGTTGATGTTTGAATAAAATCGGCACCTGCTTGCATTGATATAACGCTTGCAACTTTGATGTTTGTCATATTTTGTAAAGCACCTGTTTCCAAAATAACTTTTAACTTGGCATCACCAATACAATCTTTAATTTCTTTGATGTTATTAAAAACGGTATCATAATCTTCACTAAGAAATATTCCAACCGGAAAAACAATATCAATTTCGTTTGCACCGGCTTCAACAGTTTTCTTAGTTTCGGCAATTTTAATTTCCTGAAAAGTTTGTGAATAAGGAAATGCTCCAACTACCGATGAAATATTAACATCATTAATTTTAAGATTCTCCTTAACTGTTTTAACAAGTGTAGGGAAAACACAAACAGATGCCACATTGGGCATATCGGGGAAATTAGAATTAAAGCTGTTTATGGTTTTTATAACATTAATTATTTTATCGGTAAAATCAGCAACTTCTAAATATGTTAAATCCATAAAAGAAAAAATTTGCTTCAATACAGGAACATTATACGCAGAAGTTATATTTCCGGTGAGGTCTCTAACCTTTCTGTCTATTCCGTCTTCATTAACGTTTGTCAGGTAATTATTAACTATTTCGTTCATTTGTAAGTATTAAATTTTAACTCTCTAATTTACGTATCTTTTCTAATAAAAGATAATGCTTAGTCAAAAAAAAGAAACTGTCTAAAAATATATTTATTTTAAGATTTCATTGAAAGTACAAACAATAAAGTAAGCATATTTATAAATCGAAATCAAAAAACAATATTCTTAGACAGTTTTAATATTAGTCGGTCCGGTGGGATTCGAACCCACGACCCCGAGATTAAGAGTCACGTGCTCTGCCAACTGAGCTACGGGCCGATTATTTGTGCAAAAGTATAATTTTTTGAATAATATTAAACAAATCAATAAAGTTTTTTATTACTAATATGTCTTTCACCGTCGCGAATAGTTTTTTTCTCCATGTTTTGTTTTAGTGCATCAGTTAAATCTATTCCGGTTTGGTTGGCAATACATATCAATACAAATAATACATCGGCCATTTCTTCCGAAAGGTTTTTATCTTTATCCGACTCCTTGAAAGATTGCTCACCATATTTGCGTGCAATAATGCGAGCCATCTCTCCTACTTCTTCGGTAAGCAGAACCATGTTTGTTAGTTCGTTAAAATATCTGACACCATATTTTTTAATCCAATCGTCAACTGTTTGTTGTGCTTCTGCTATTGTCATAAATGTTTTATTCTTTATTTTTTGAATCGATTAAAATTGTAACAGGTCCATCATTAATAAGAGAAACCTTCATTTCTGCTCCAAACACGCCTGTTTTAGGTAACTTTGAAGTTGCTTTATTTATTTCTTTGAAAAACATTTTATATAAAGGAATAGATATTTCGGGTTTTGCAGATTTAATATATGAAGGGCGGTTCCCTTTTTTGGTGCTTGCATGAAGTGTAAATTGGCTCACAATCATTATATCGGCGTTTATATCTTTCACGGATAAGTTCATAACACCTTCGCTGTCGTCAAAAATTCTCAGATTTGCTATCTTGTTTGCAGTCCAAACAATATCATCATTTGTGTCGGCATCTTCAAACCCGCATAATACAAGCATTCCCTGTCCTATTTCGGAATATTGTTTGCTTGCTATTGAAACAGAACATTGGTTAACTCTCTGAATAACAACTTTCATGTTATTTCAAGAATGTATCGTAAACATATTCTGCAATCTGAACTGCGTTAGTAGCAGCACCTTTACGAAGGTTATCTGAAACAATCCATAAGTTTAGAGTTTTAGGGTTAGAAAAGTCTCTTCTTATTCTCCCCACAAAAACTTCGTCTTTTCCTTCTGAAATCAAGGGCATAGGGTAAATATTTTGTGAAACATTATCCATAACAACAATACCCGGAGTTTCACTGAGAAGTTTTTTAACATCGTTAATATCAAAATCATTTTCAAACTCAACATTCACAGCTTCCGAATGACCGCCTGTAACCGGTACTCGAACAGATGTTGCACTAAGACGAATGTCTGCATTTAATATTTTGTTAGTTTCAAAAAACAATTTCATTTCTTCCTTTGTATAATCATTTTCTAAAAACACATCGCAATGCGGAATACAATTTTTGTCGATTTGATAATGATATGCTTTTTCTGCCGGAATATTATTTCTTTCGTCTTCCATTTGCTTAACGGCTTTCACTCCGGTACCGGAAACCGATTGATAAGTAGAAACAATAACTCTTTTTACTCTATATTGTTTGTGCAACGGAGCAAGAGCCATTACCATTTGAATAGTAGAGCAATTGGGGTTTGCAATGATTTTATCGTCAACTTTAAGTTCGTGAGAATTAATTTCGGGCACTATTAATTTCTTGTCCTTATCCATACGCCACGCAGAAGAGTTATCAATTACAAAACATCCTGCTTCGGCAAATTTTGGAGCGAGTTCCAAAGAGGTATTTCCTCCGGCTGAAAATAATGCGATATCGGGTTTAAGATTAATTGCCGAATATGCGTCTATCACCTTATATTTTTTCCCTTTAAAAGATATTTCTTTACCGATTGATTTTTGTGACGCCACCGGAATTAATTCCGTTACCGGAAAATTTCTTTCTTCCAACACTTTTAACATAACATTACCGACAAGACCGGTAACACCGACAACAGCTACTTTCATTTGATTTATATATTTGATTTTTAAAGGTCAAATAGGAACATCCTATTTAAACACCGTTTTGATTATTAGATGTTATAAAGGGATGTTTCATTTGTTATAAATTTTATTCCGTTAATTGCAATTTTCAGTTTAAGTATTAACTTTGAATTTTAAGCAAAATTAAAATACTATTTTTAATAATAACTCTAATGAAAAAATTATTTACACTTTTTATTCTGTTTATACCGTTTATTACATTCGCACAATTAAACGATAATTTTGAAAGCGGGAACATTGACAATTGGACTGAAAGTCCGGCTAATTCATGGGAAGCTTCAACTGTGAATCCATTAAACGGAAATTATTCGTTGCATCACAAAACAAATGAGACAATAGCTGTAAACTATCACAATCAAATTTCAACAACTTTTGGTTCTTGGAATATTACAAGCCAAACAACTACATGGCGTTTTCAAGTAAAATATGAATATGAGCCTTCCGGAGACAATACATGGAGTGTGTTTTTACTTTCTGATACTGATGCATCGCAAATGTTTCCTACAGGAACTGTAAACGGATATACATTTGGAGTAAATTTTTCGGGAACATCAGATTTAATTCAACTATGGAAAGTTACAAACGGAACTGCTTCTGCAATTATAAACACAAATTATAATTGGCAATCATTAATAGGAAAAACAAAAGCTGCAGGTTTAGAAATTAAAAGAACTTCAACCGGCGAATGGAGTATTTTTATAGATGATGACGGTGGATTTGATAATCTTGTTCCAATTGGAACTCCAACAATAGACGCAACTTTCACAACAGCTACCTATTTTGGAATATGCCATGAATTCACTTCATCGGCCGACCAATTATTATGGTTTGACGATATTTATATCGGTTCGGAAATATTGGATACAAATCCTCCAATAATTACAAATATTACAGCTAATGCAAACAACACAATCACAGTTGACTTTAATGAAAAGGTAACACAAGCAACAGCAGAAACTTTGCTTAATTACATCGTAAATAATTCTTTGGGTAATCCAATATCGGCGGTTTTTAACACAACAACAAGCAGACAAGTAGAATTAACTTTTTCAACAACATTTACCAACGATTTGGAAAATACATTAACAGCAAACGGAATATCCGATTTGAATTCAAACTTATGTGTTGACGCAACGGGAACGTTCACTTTCACAAATATTCAAGCTGTATCAACAATTGCGGTAACTAAAAATCAATTGGATATTTATTTCAATAAACTTGTTGATGCAACAACGGCACAAACAATTACTAATTATACTGTCGATAACGGAATAAATAATCCTACAACAGCAACAGTTGACGGCACAAACGGAATGCTTGTTCATTTAACTTTCAGTTCCGATTTTATATCAGAAACTCAATATTCAGTTAATATCATCAACATAAAAGATCAAACAAACAACACAATGGAGGAAACAAATCTTCCGTTTACATTTATCATACCAAAAGCTTTTGATATTATATTTAATGAAATTATGTGTGATATTAATCCGCTGCCAAACGGATTGCCCGGAAACATTTATATTGAACTTTATAATACTTCGGATTATGATATTGATATGACAGGTTGGAAATTTCAATCGGAAAACCAAACAGCCAAGGTGTTTCCTTCAACAATATTAAACTCCGGCGAATACTTAATTTTATGTCAGAGTGCCAATGTTTCATTTTTCACACCTTATGGAAATGTTGCAGGAATAATATCATCTACAGATTTAACAACAACAGGAAGACGCATTCAACTTAAAACACCCGACGGAATAATAATTGAAGATGTTTTATATTCAAACACTTGGTATGATGATGAACTAAAAGAAGATGGAGGTTGGTCGCTCGAACGCATAGATCCGTTGAACTTCTGTTCCGAAAATGAAAACTGGACAGCTTCAAAAGATATTTCCGGAGGAACTCCCGGAAAAGTTAATTCACAAAAAGGAACATATATTGATATTACTCTTCCGGAAATATTATCGGTTCAAGAAATAAATTCAAATACAATAATTGTTACATTCAATAAAAATATCAGTTATGAAACAGTTTATGATGTTTTAAACTACAATGTAAATAATTCGATAGGTAATCCGAGTTTAATAACAATAAATCCAAGCGACCATAAAATATTAACATTAAACTTCGCAACACAATTTACCGACAAAACTATATACACAATAACAATTGATAATTTAAAAGACAATTGTGGAAATCTTATTGAAACAGTTGCTACAGAATTTACTTATAATTTGATTTTTCCTGTGGAAATTTGGGGAACAGATAAAAATGTTGTTAAATTGATATTTAATGAAACGGTTGATTTTACATCGGGCACAACTCTTACAAATTATTCGGCAGATAACAGTCTCGGAAATCCCGAACAAGTTGTGAGAGATAATACATATCCAAATATAATATACTTGCAATTCACCAATAATTTTCCCGAAGGAGAAACAGTAACATTAAGTATATCAAACGTTAAAGATGTTAATCAAAATAATATTGTTCCGGTTGATATGCAGTTTATGTATTACATTCCTCAAACAAACGATATTGTAATTAATGAAGTTTTATTTAATCCATTTACAGGCGGAAGCGATTTTGTTGAGATTTATAATCGTTCGGAAAAAGTTATAGATATATCAAAAATCAGACTTGCAAATAAAGATGCAGAATTAAATGTTACAGATTTAGTTGAACTAACTTATGCAAATAAAAACATCAATCCCGGAGAATATCAAGCATTTACACTCGATAAAGAAAATATCATTCTAAACTATTTTACAATTGATACTTCTAAAGTGTTTGAATTAAGTTCGATGCCTTCATATAGCGATGATGCCGGAAACGTTGTAATTACAACAAAAGATACATTAATCATAGACGAATTTTTTTATATTGAAAATATGCACTTAAGTCTTTTATCATCAGTTGAAGGAGTTTCTTTGGAACGAGTAAATTACGACAAAGAAACCGGTGATTTATCAAATTGGCACTCTGCATCGTCGAGTTGCGGATTTGCAACACCGGGATTACAAAATTCCCAATTTAATGACATTATGTCGAGCGAAGTAAATCAATTCACCTTGCTTCCTAAAATATTCTCACCGGATAATGACGGTTTAGACGATTATGTTAATCTTTCTTACACATTTGATTCTCCGGGTTACATTGCAAATATTTATATTTTTGATGCAAACGGAAGAGTTATAAAACGACTTGCAAATAATGCAACACTAAATTTGAACGGAACTTTATTTTGGGACGGAACAAAAGATGATAACACAAAAGCAACAAGCGGAATTTATTTATTTTATGTTGAAGTGTATAATGAACACGGAACTGTAAGTATTTATAAAGAAGTTGTTACGCTTGCAACAAGGTTTTAAAAATTAATTAAATGGCTATGTCATCAATAAAAAAGTTTTATAAAAGTTTCTTCCTTTCAAACAGATTATTCTACTTTGGTATAGTAATAATTGCACTATTCATTTTAGGAAATTTCTATAGATTTGCATTTGTTTCGGCTAAAATACTTTTAATTATTTTAACAGCATTTTTTATAATTGACATATTATTGCTATATATTCGTTCAACAGATTTTTTTAAAGCAAATAGGATTGTTCCGCAAAAACTTTCAAACGGCGACGACAATGAAATACAAATCAAAATAAAAAATCTATATCCGATTACGTTAAACTTCACAATTATAGATGAGCTTCCTTTTCAATTTCAAAAAAGAGATTTCAATATAAAAGGAATAATATTGCCTGCCGAAGAAAAAACCTACAATTATTTGCTGAGACCTGTAAAAAGAGGAGAATATTCTTTTGGAAACATTCATGTTTTTATATCAACACGAATAGGAATAATTCAAAGGCGAGAAACATTTAACGCAGAACAAACAGTGCCTGTTTATCCTTCGTTTTTGCAAATGCGAAGATATGAATTGCTTGCAATATCCGATAAACTGTCTGACGCAGGAATAAAAAAAATTCGCAGAATAAGTAACAATAAAGAATTTGAACAGATTAAAGAATATGTTACAGGTGATGATTACAGAACCGTTAATTGGAAAGCAACAGCACGAAAATCAAAATTAATGGTTAACCAATACAGCGATGAAAAAGCACAGCATGTTTACAGCATAATTGATATGGGAAGAAGCATGAAAATGCCTTTTGAAGGAATGTCGTTGCTGGATTATGCAATAAACTCGGCTCTGGTATTATCAAATATTGCTATATTAAAAGGAGATAAAGCCGGACTTATAACTTATTCTGAAAAAATAAACAGTTTATTGCCTGCACAAGGAAAAGCATCGCAAATGCAAAATATAATGGAAGTGCTTTATAAACAGAAAACTAATTTTAAAGAATCGAACTTGGAAGTGGTATATTCAACAGTAAAAAGAAAAATCAGACAAAGAAGTTTATTAATGATTTACACTAATTTTGAAGGATTGGTTTCATTAAAACGTCAAATAAATTACTTTAAAGGATTGTCTAAAAATCATTTGGTAACAGTAATATTTTTCGAAAATAGCGAATTGAAAAAAATCACAAACGAATCGCCACAAAACACCGAAGATATTTATATTAAAACAATTGCCGAAAAAGTTTATTACGATAAAAAACTTATAAAGAAAGAATTAAAACAACACGGAATATATTCCATTTTAACAAAACCGGAAGATTTAACCGTGGAAACAATTAACAAATATTTGCAATTTAAAGCACGCGGTTTATTATAGATTATTCATCAAGCGAATCGAACAACGAAGGATAATCCTTGTCGAATCTGCCGAGAACTTCACGCATAACGGATTCGCGAATAAATTTAGACTTATTCTTTATTTTATATTTCTTACAAAACTTATCAAAAGCTTCGTTTTCCAAATCGTTAAAAAGAAATTTAATTTCGTTCTTTCTTTTTAATTTCTCTTTTCTCGTATGTATTGAATCCATATTTATCTTTAAGATATTAACGCAAATTTAATAAATATTTGGAAATAAATACAATTGTTGAAAACTTGTTGTCATTATTTTAAAAATAGTCAAAAAATCATAACATTCAATAGCTTCATTTCAAATAAAAAAAATATTATATAAGCATTTGTAATTTACAAAATACAGTTTATCCAAAGAAAATGACATATCATAAAAATAATATATTTTAATTTTTTGTCTACCCTTAAATGTATGATATTTGCAGTTAACTTTCTTGTAATAAATTAAATAAAAACATACCAAAAAAAATGAAATTAGAAACTAAAATATTACTCTGGTTCTTGGGAACTTTTATGTTGCCGCCAATTTCATGGTTACTTTCAGCATGGTTTTTTAATGTTTGGAACACGGAAGAAATGTTCAAAATATTATTCAGAATAAATATTCCCGGATATATAATGATAGTTGTTTCGATAATCTACTTCATTGTAAAGAAAAAAATAAAAGACATAAGCAATTATAATGAAAACCCGAATCCGGAAAATCTTATAAAAGCTCAAAAAAGTGCACGCTTTATTCCTGTTTTCTTTTTGTTTGCTTTACCTGTTTATACAACACTTGGAGATTTTCCTGTTTTGTTACCACTTGATTTTATTGACAATACAGAATTTTTACTTGGTATTTCAATTGGAGTACCAATCGTTTTCTTGTTTGCAATTCCGTTTTTTATAACAATGAATTCTCATTTGGAAAAATTTACAAAAGATATTCCTTTTTCAGAAAAATATAAACCAATGGGAATTTCGGGCAAAATGACGGTAATATTTCTTTTAAGTATTATTGGTGTATCATTCTTTTTCATCAGCGGTGTAATGGGAGTTATGCATAATAATCATTCGGCAAATATTGTTGCCGTTTTATTACAAAAACTCGGGGTTACATCATTAACAATTTTCCTTCTTATGATGACAAGTTTGAGAATGTTTAAAAAACAAATTCTGAAACCTATAACAAATATTAAAGACAGTATGAAAGAAATTGCCGACGGAAAAGGTGATTTAACTAAAAGGCTTGATATAAATGCACGAGATGAAACCGGAGAAATGTCTTTTTGGTTTAATCAATTCATGACAAATATGAATTCAATAGTTGTAAATATCAATAAAACATCAACAAATGTATTTAAAGCAGGAAGCGAACTTGCCGAAATATCATCCGAAATAGCACAACGAGCCAACGAACAAGCTGCAACAACGGAAGAAATTGCTGCTTCGATGGAAGAAATATTGGCAAGATTAGAATCCAATACCGCAAATGCCGAAAAAACGAGTTCGTCAGCAACAGAATCGGCAAAAGAAATTATTCAGAACAGAGATATTTTTAGAATTGCAATTGAAAAAGTGTCTGAAATAAGTAAAAACTCATTGGTTATTACCGATATAGCTTTTCAAACAAATATTTTATCGTTAAACGCAGCAATAGCGGCAGCAAAAGCAGGAGTAGCAGGAAGAGGATTTGCAGTTGTGGCACAAGAAATTGGAAATTTAGCAAGTAAGAGCAAAGTTGCTTCTGAAGGAATAATTGAAAAATCAAAAACCGGAGTAAAAGCGTCAATAGAAGCAAATGAAAGTTTATCTAAAATAACTTCAAAAATAGAGCAAAGTGCTGCATTTTTGGGTGAAATTATGAAAGCAAACGAAGAACAAAAAACCGGAGTTCAGGCAATAAATTCATCAATATATAAATTAACAGAAATAACCAACAGAAATTCAACTTCTTCGGAGCAAATGTCGGCTTCGGCACAACGGTTAAAATCACAAGCAGAAACATTGCAAAGTATAATATCACAATTTAAAATATCAAATATTGAGAATTAGAAAGTAATATTAACATTACGAATTAAGCCTTAAATAAATTTGACTTTTAGCATTAAGAAATTTATGTAAAACTAAAAGTCAAATTTAATAAAATTATTTCTTCTTAATTAATAGTAAAATCGGTTGTTGCAATAAATATTTTGTCGTTTCCGTCGGCAAGATAAGCGTTGATTTTATAGTTTCCGGTTCCTCCAAGCCATTCAAAACTCGACAGCATAATATGACCGTAATCTTGAGCTTGGTCTCTTGTGATTGTGTTTATTAATGCGTCACCTGAAGTAAGAAAATCTAAAACTACAGTTCTGCCTGCCATATCATCGGCACTTTCAAGTCGGAAATAAAGAAAAATACTTCCTTCTGTCATTATAAAAGTAGAAGCTTCTCCCGTTAAATCAAAACCAACCATTCCTGTTCCTAATCTTAAATCGTCAACATATTCATCTTCTTCTTTTTTGCAACCATTAAAAATAATTGAGATGAAGAGAATAGCTAAAATTGTTCTAAAAGTTGTTTTCATTGTAATAAAGTTTTTATATATAAATTAAAAATATAAAAACGTTTCTAAAAAATATAAACGTCAATGTTTTTTTATCCTATTATTCCGTCAATTAAAATATTGTTTAAACGCAACAGATTTTCGTTCTTTTGATTTATGTCATTTATTTCATTTATAAACCGCTCAACTGCTCTTGTTTGCGGACACGTTTTTAAGTAACCGTAGTAAGATTTTCGAATTTCCTTTTCAGATTTTGTTTTATTTGTTTCAAACTCCTTTTTCATTTTTATTATTGAAATTCTTTTGAGTTCTTGAAGTTCGCTTATAGCGTTATTTATTTTGTCCATAATGTGTAATTTTAAATATAACGCAAATTAAGTCTTTTTTTTTTATTGATAAAAAATTACTGAAACTATGTTACTTTATAAGCAGTTTTAAGCTTTGTTTAAATTCAATTTATTATCTATTTTGAAAATTATTTTTTTGGGTAATAAAAAAATTTGATATTAGCAGATGATATTTCGTGAAATATAAACCAAATATAAATAATAATCTTATTCTTTATGGCACAAACAATAATTACTACACTTTTCTTCCCTCTTTCATTGGGAATTATTATGCTCGGAATGGGATTATCATTAACAATCGACGATTTCAAAAGAATTGCAATTTATCCTAAAGCAGTTGCAGTCGGAATTTTTAACCAAATTATTATTCTCCCAATTATTGCATTTATTATATTAATGCTTTTCCCACAACAAACTCCGGAATTAGCTGTCGGAATAATGATAATTGCTGCTTGTCCGGGCGGACCGTCATCGAATTTAATTTCACATATTTCAAAAGGCGACACTGCACTTTCAATAACACTTACATTTTTATCAAGTATTATAATTATTATAACACTTCCACTTATTGTAAACTTTTCACTTCAACATTTTATTAAACAAGAAGGATTTGTTCCTCTTCCTGTTTTTGATACTTCACTAAAAGTACTTCTTTTTACAATGGTTCCTGTAGCAATTGGAATGTTAATAAAAACTAAAGCTCCGAGCTTATCTTTAAAACTGGATAAACCATTTAAAATTCTTTCGGGAATTGTGCTTGTTGCCGTTATTGCCACAGCAATTATTAAAGATAAAAAAAACGTTATAGAATCATTTGAACAAATTGGTCCTGTTGCATTACTTTTAAACATTTTAACATTATTAATTGCTTATTATTCATCAAGAATGATGAAACTAAATATTGCACAAAGTAAAACAATTGCAATTGAAGGAGGAATTCAAAATGCTACATTGGGAATTACTGTTGCTGCAGCATTTCTTCATAACTCTGCAATGACTGTTGCTCCTGCAATTTACGGTCTTATAATGTTTACATCTGCAGGATTTATAATAGGCGGTTCAAATATCAGTTTCAAAAAAAAATAATATAATCATAATGTTAAAAGATATTTAGTTATTTTTGCACACAAATTGGTCAAATTGAAACTATCAAGCTTCATATTAGGTTTATATATTGTTATCTTAATCGGACTTCCTTGTGTTGACAACGACACAAATAATTGTTCCGATTATATTTCCGTAAATACTAAAAACTCTGAAAATTCGCACAATCATGATATTGATTTGTGTTCTCCGTTCTGTGTTTGCGAATGTTGTTCAACTGTTTTTGAAGTAAGTACAGAAAACATAGAACTTTTTGTAAGAACTTTTAAATTTGAAAATATCACCTTCTATCAAACAAAAAAAGTGAGCCTTATTGCTCAAGTTATTTGGCAACCGCCAAAAATATAAATCTCTACATTTTCAATTAAGCTTCTTTTCTTTTAATATTTTATTCGGATATTCTTTTTTGATATACAAGGAATAAATGATTGCAATATATTAAAACGTATTTCAAGCTTCAAATAATAATATTTATCAAATTCAAAATCAATAATATTTATGATTAACAAAATTATAGAGTTTTCGATGAAAAGTAAATTTCTTATCGGAATACTGACGTTTGCATTGATATTATGGGGAATATATTCACTGTCAAAACTTCCTGTTGACGCAGTTCCCGATATCACAAACAATCAAGTTCAAATAATTTCAATTGCTCCGACTCTTGCAACACAAGAAGTTGAGAAATTTATAACTGCTCCAATAGAAATTTCGGTTTCAAACATTCCAAATATTATTGAACTTAGGTCAATATCACGCCTTGGTTTATCTGTTGTAACTGTTGTGTTTAAAGACAATGTAGATATATATTTTGCAAGACAATTAATTAATGAAAGGCTTCAAGAAATTGACAATTCTTTGCACGACGGAACCGTAAAACCTGAAATGGCTCCGGTTTCATCAGGTTTAGGCGAAATATATCAATACGCTTTAATGACAAAACCCGGATACGAAAACAAATATTCTGCAATGGATTTGCGAACAATGCAAGATTGGATTATAAAAAGACAAATGGCTGGAACACCCGGCGTAGCGGAAGTTAACAGCTATGGCGGTTTTGTAAAAGAATATGAAGTTGCAATTAATCCGGAGCAATTAAAAAGCATGAACATCGGCATTATTGATATTATGAATGCTTTGGAAAAAAATAATGAAAATACCGGAGGTGCTTATATCGAAAAAAATTCAAATTCATTTTTTATCAGAGGAATTGGATTAGTGAATTCGATTGAAGATATTGAAAAAATTGTTGTTGCAAATACAATTGAAAAAACACCAATTTTGATAAAAGATGTTGCAACTGTTCAAATAGGAAATGCTAACAGATACGGTGCTTTTGTTGTAGATTCAATTGGCGAAGGAGTCGGCGGAGTTGTAATGATGTTAAAAGGTTCAAATGCTTCACAAGTGATTAAAGACGTGAAAGAAAAAATGAACACGATAGAAAAATCTTTACCCGAAGGAGTTTATATTCAACCATTTCTTGACAGAACAGAACTTGTTGACAGAACTTTAGGAACAGTTACCGAAAACCTTATTTTTGGCGGACTTATTGTAATATTTGTTTTGGTTCTGTTTCTCGGAAATTTTCGAGCAGGTTTTGTTGTAGCTTCTGTAATACCTCTTTCAATGCTTTTTGCTGTTTCTATGATGAAACTTTTTGGCGTTTCGGGAAACCTAATGAGTTTGGGTGCAATAGATTTCGGATTAATAATTGACGGTGCCGTTATTATAGTTGAAAGTATTGTTCATCGAATTTATAAAAGCAAAACTCATCATCTCGGTAAAATTGTTTTGTCTTCGGAAGAAATGGATATTGAAGTAACAAAATCAGCCAAAAGAATGATGAGTTCGGCAACTTTCGGACAAATAATAATTCTTATTGTTTATATTCCAATTTTAGCATTAGTAGGAATAGAGGGAAAAATGTTTGGTCAGATGGCACAAACTGTTAGTTTTGCAATTATCGGCGCATTAATACTTTCTATCACTTATGTTCCTGTTGCGGCAAGCATTTTCCTTAGGAAAAAAACTGTTCAAAAAGAAAATTTTTCTGACAAATTAATGTCCGGAATCGAGAAAATATTTAATCCTGCAATAAATTATGCTCTTCATCATAAAAAAATAATTGTTTCATCATCAGTTATAATTTTTGCATTAAGTATATTAATTTTCAGCAGACTTGGCGGTGAATTCATGACCGACCTTGATGAAGGCGATTTAGCAGCAAGCGTTATAACTTTACAAGGAGGTTCTTTAAGTAACACGGTAGAAACTGTGGAAAAGGCTAATAAAATACTAATGAAAAACTTTCCTGAAATAAAACATGTAATTTGCAAAATTGGAGCTGCCGAAATTCCTACAGACCCAACTCCAATGGAAACAGGTGATTATGTAATAGTTATGAAACCAAAATCGGAATGGACAAGTGCAAATTCAAGAGAAGAAATATCAGAAATGATGAAGGAAAAACTTAATGAAATTGCAGGAGTTGAATTTAGTTTCCAACAACCAATTCAAATGCGTTTTAATGAACTTATGACCGGTTCAAAACAAGATGTTGCAATAAAAATTTATGGCGATAATCTTGACACTTTAGCAAATTACGGAGAACAAATTGAAAAATTAATTCAGAATATCGAAGGAGTTGAAGACATTCAAGTAGAACAAGTTACAGGTTCGCCACAAATACAAGTTACCTATAACAGAGATAAAATTGCTCAATACGGTATTAATATTTGCGATATTAATAAAATTTTAAGTACAGCTTTTGCAGGTAGTTCTGTAGGTTCTGTTTTTGAGGAAGAAAAACAATTTAATCTTGTTGTAAGATTAAATTCACAATATAGAAAAAGCATCGAAAATGTTAAATACTTATATATTCCATTGGTCGACGGAACTCAAATTCCTCTTAACGAACTTGCAAAAGTCGAAATTAAAAACGGAACGGCTCAAGTATCAAGAGAGAACACAAAGAGAAGAATATCTGTTGGTTTTAATGTGAGAAACAGAGACGTTCAATCGGTTGTTAAAGAAGTAATTCAAATATTAGACACTAAAATAAAACTTCCTTCGGGATATTACCATACAATCGGAGGCGAATTCGAAAACCTTGTTGCTGCCACAAATCGTTTGCTGTTGGCAGTTCCTTCATCACTATTTCTGATTTTAATAATCTTGTATTTTACATTCAATTCTCTTAAAAAAAGTTTACTAATATTCACAGCAGTTCCGTTTGCCACAATTGGCGGAATTATAGCACTTTGGATGCGAGGAATGAATTTTAGTATTTCTGCAGGAATTGGATTTATAGCATTATTTGGAATTGCAGTTCTCAACGGAATTGTATTAATAGCAGAATTTAATCGCCTTGAAAAAGAAGAGTCTGTTTTAGATATTTATCAGCGAGTTTTGCACGGATTAAAAACCAGATTAAGACCGGTTGTAATGACAGCTGCAGTTGCGGCTTTAGGTTTTTTACCAATGGCAATTTCTACGTCTGCAGGTGCTGAAGTTCAAAAACCTTTAGCTACAGTTGTAATTGGCGGATTAATAACTTCTACTCTTTTAACGCTAATTGTTTTGCCTGTTTTGTATATCATTTTTATGTCTAAAAGTAAAATGAAGACAAAAAATTTTAATTCTCCAATCAAAATATTATAGAAATAGAAAAACTTATAAATAAACTTCAATAAAAAATGAAAAATTTAAAATATATATTAATTGTATTATTATTCGCAATAATTTCGTGCAAAAGCAATAAAGAGTCAGAAACTGCAAGCGAACATGAAACATTGCCTCCAAACGTAATTGAATTTTCTGCCGAGCAATATAAAAGTGCAGGAATAACTTTGGATAGCATTCATAATAAGCAAATTTCGAACACAATATTAGTAAACGGGTTTATAACAGTTCCGCCTCAAAGTTTTGCAACAGTTTGCGCTTCTTACGGCGGATATATAAAAAACTCTTCACTTATGCAAGGAAGTTATGTGTATAAAGGTCAGACATTAGCAATGATAGAAAATGCAGAATTTGTTGATTTGCAACAGAATTATTTGGAAACAAAATCTAAACTTTATTATGCCGAAACCGAATATAACAGACAAAAAGAACTTAACAGTAAAAATGCAAATTCTGCCAAAACATTTCAGCAATCTGAATTAGAATATAAAACACTAAAAGTTCAGCTAAACAGTTTAATACAAAAACTCTCAATTCTCTCAATTAATTACACAAAATTGAATGAAGATAATATCAACAGTGTACTTCCATTGATTTCGCCAATTAGCGGATATGTAAAAACAGTAAACATAAACATCGGAAAATATATAAATTCTACAGATATTCTATTTGAAATAGTTAACACCGATATGCTTACTTTGGAATTAAATGTTTTTGAAAAAGATTTATTGAACATAAAAGAAGGACAAAAACTATTGTTCTCAATTCCAAATCGACCGGAAAAGGAATATGAAGCAATAATAATTCAAGCGGGCAAAACATTGGATTCCGATAAAACATCAAAAATCTACGCTTCAATTCCAAATACATCAAAAAATCTAATAGCCGGAATGTATATAAATGCAAAAATTGACATCAATAATTCCAAAGGAATATCTCTTCCTTCGGAAGCAATTGTTCAGTTTGACGAAAAGTATTATATTTTTGCTTTCCAAGAAAATACAACCGAAAACGGTAAGCCGATAACACTTTTTGAAGCAATTGAAATTAAATCAGGAAAAGAAGATAACGGATTCACCGAGATAATTTTTCTGAAAAACGGAAATCAAAATATTAATAAAAAATACGTTATCAAAGGAGCTTATACAATTCTTTCGAAATTTAAAAATTCTGGCGAAATGGAATGTTAAAAATTGAGATAGTTAACGAAAAGAAAACCGCTTAAACCTAAATTATTTTAAGTTTTGTGTACTCTTTTGTGTATCTAAAATAAAAAAAGCCTCACTTTCGTAAGGCTTCTTCTGCTCCTCCTCTAAGACTTGAACTTAGGACACCCTGATTAACAGTCAGGTGCTCTAACCGACTGAGCTAAGGAGGAGTATTTTTTGCTAATAGCGTGGCAAAAGTAATACGTTTTTCCAAAAAAAAAAATATATTTGTAAAAAATTTATACTAAATATTAAAATAAAAAATATGAGCTTAGTAGTTGTGGGGAGTGTTGCTTTTGATGCAATTGAAACTCCGTTCGGAAAAACAGATAAAATAATAGGAGGAGCAGGAACTTTTATTGCTCTTGCGGCATCTTATTTTAATGTTAATCCGCAAGTAATATCTGTAATTGGAGACGATTTTCCCCAAGAATATCTTGATTTATTAAAAAAACATAAAATTGATATCGAAGGTATTCAAATAAAGAAAGGAGAAAAATCATTCTTTTGGTCAGGTAAATATCATAATGACATGAACAACAGAGATACTTTAATTACAGAATTAAATGTATTGGCAGATTTTGACCCACAAGTTCCGGATACATATCAAGGTGCTGATTATTTAATGCTTGGAAATTTAACACCTTTGGTTCAAAAACAAGTTATAGACAGATTAAAAGTAAGACCCAAATTAATAGTTCTTGATACAATGAACTTTTGGATGGACTCGATGTTATCAGAACTATTTACAACAATTAGCATGGTTGATGTTTTGGTAATAAACGAAGAAGAAGCCAGACAACTTTCCGGCGAGTATTCCATTGTGAAAGCAGCAAGAAAAATTATGAATATGGGACCGGATTTCTTAATTGTTAAGAAAGGCGAACACGGAGCTCTTTTATTTCATAAAGAAGAAATATTTTACGCTCCTGCTTTACCGTTAGCCGAAGTATTTGACCCGACAGGTGCAGGTGATACATTTGCAGGCGGATTTATCGGTTACCTTGCAAAAACAGACGATATATCTTTCAATAATATGAAAAATGCAGTAATAATGGGTTCCGCTATGGCTTCGTTTACAGTAGAAAAATTTGGAACAGAAAAACTTCAACATTTAACAGAAGCAGAAATCTTTAACAGAGTTCAAAAATTTATCGACTTGGTTAAATTTGATTATAACCCGGAATTATAAACCATAGTAAAACTAATAATTAGAGACTTTAATTCAAAGTCTCTTTTTTTTTAAACGCTTATATCGTTATAAATAATAAAAGAATTTTGTCGGAAATAAAAAATTTCATATATTAACATGTCTATCCCAAAAATAGAACAATTACACTTCATCAATTTAAATTCAAATTTGAAACAAATATGAAAAAGTTATATTTAACAGGCATTACATTAATGTTTACAGCTGTCGGTATCATATCTAAAGCACAAAGTTTAGACATTATCAAAAATAAAATACTTTCGACAGAAGAATTTTTACATGCTCAAAAAGTATTTGTACACAGCGACAAAACAGAATATTACGGTGGCGATACAATTTGGTTTAAGGCATATATTCTGAATAAAGAAAATAAACCCGACACATTTTCTACAAATCTTAATGTTGATTTACTTTATCCGTCGGGTTTAGTAAAGTTTCATGCGTTATTGCTAATAAAAAACGGAACAACTTTCGGACAGTTTATATTGCCCGATACAATTTCAAAAGGAATTTATATTATAACGGCGTATACCCCTTTTATGCGAAATTTTGATAGCGGATATTATTTCTATAAAACAATTAATATTAATTCCGATAAATATTTCTATTTTGAGAAAAGCTTACTCGCTAAAACAAAAAAATTCGAAAGAAATAAAGATAAACTAAAAATTATAATGTATCCCGAAGCCGGAAACATAGCAATGAATACCGAAAACAAAATTATATACTCCATAAAAAACGGGATAAATGAAAAAATAAATGTAACAGGCATTTTGTCTTCAAATAAAAATAAAGAAATACTTAAATTTGATAACAAAACAGAAAATTATTTTACGTTTGTGCCCGAAAAAGATGTGAAATATTCAGTTACATTCTATTCCGATAAAACAAAAATAAAGAAAGAACTTCAACCTTCCGACGAAAATATTTATATAGCAAACTATGCCGGAGAAAATAATGATTCACACATTATCAAAATAAAAAGTAATAAAGGAGAAACCAAAGATACACTTGCAAGAACAATTCTATATTTTGCAGGAAATTCACAAAAGATAAATTACTTCGGTGAACAAATTGCTCTTGGTAAAGAAACAGAAATATCAATACCAAAAAATAAGTTACCTGAAGGAATAAATAATTTCACTGTTACGGATTTGAACGGTAAATTCATTGGCCAATTGTTTTTTGAAAATAAACTTCAAAATGCAGATTCGCAAACTATCAATTACTCATTACCAAACGATACTGTATTTGTTGAAATCAAGCTAAATACACCTGCAAACGTATCTGTTTCTGTAACAAACAATAGTATTTCGGGTGATGAAAATGCTTTTTCAAATAATATATCAAAATACATAAATAATTATTATGTATTAAAACAAATAAACAACGGAGCATTAAATTATGAATACACAGAATATGATTATAATTTTCCTGATTTTAAGCCGATACCTGTTTTTGAATATCTCAAAACAGAAAAACCTGAGTATAAATATGAAAACGAAAAAGGGATTACAATAGAAGGTAATTTAACATCTCAAATTGCCGATTTACCTATAAAAAATCATTTAGTAAATTTAACCATACTTAATAAATTTAACGACAGATT
>DZBS01000056.1 GCA_022729995.1 Draconibacterium orientale
AAAACAATTTGAATATTCAAACTATTTATTTTTGGGTAAAAAGTTTCTGTTTGTTCGTTGGTTTTATAATATTCAGAGATTTCAACAGCTCTAATAAGTCTTTTTCGGTTTGATGTGTCGCTAATATTATGTATCTGTTTATTTTCTTTAAGTATATTTTCAAGTTCTTCGTCGGTTTTTTTCTCCAATTCATATCTTAAAACATCGTCGGTTGGAACATTTATTAATCTGTAACCTTTCAAAACAGCATCAATATACATTCCTGAACCGCCGCAAATAATCGGGAGTTTTCCTCTTTTTAAAATATCATAATAAACATTTAAAAAATCTTTTTGATATTCGTAGACATTATATTTTTCGCCGGGTTCGGCAATATCAATTAAGTGAAACGTAATTTTTTTTCCGTTGATAACGAAATCTGCTAAATCTTTTCCGGTGCCGATATTCATTCTTTTGTATACTTGACGCGAATCGGCACTTATAATTTCACCGTTTAGTTCTTTTGCCAAGTGAGCGGCAAGCGAAGTTTTTCCGCCTGCAGTTGCGCCCATAACCGTTATTACATCGAACACGCTCATTTTTTAATCTATTATTTTATGCAAAGATATGATATTAGATTGTATCAAAAAATTGTAAAGAATTTTTTGAAAAAGTTTTTTATCGTATTTTCTCATATAAAACTTAATTTTATTTACTTTTGCAAAAATTCTTAATAAAATAAATGGCAAACGTAATAAACATAAGAAACAAAAAAGCGACTCATGATTTTGAACTTTCCGACAGATTTATTGCCGGTATCCAATTATACGGAACCGAAATAAAATCAATACGTCAAGGAAAAGCAAGTATTACCGATTCGTATTGCGTGTTTATTCAAAACCTTAGAAAACCTACAGTTTTTGAGCTTTGGGTTAAAATGCACGTTGCCGAATATTCCGACGGAACCTATAATAATCATGAACCAAAGCGAGACAGAAAATTACTTCTTACCAAAAGAGAATTAAAAAAGCTTGAACGGAAAGTGAAAAATACAGGTCTCACAATTGTTCCTACACGATTGTTTATCAACGATAGAGGTTATGCAAAACTCGAAATTGCTGTTGCTCAAGGAAAAAAATATCACGATAAACGTGAAGATTTGAAAACAAGCGACGCAAAAATGGAAATGGACCGAGCCAAAAAAAGCAGATTCTAATTTTTTTTTACATCAAAAAATTCTTTTTTTTTTATTGATAGAAATATTTTTTTTATTTCTTCTGTAACTTTCATAATAATGAATTCGTCATATTTACGAATATATTTAATAGTTATAAAAATTTTGAAATAAAATATTTAATAAAATCATCCAAATAAAATTAATATATTACCAGTGACTTTGAACTGTCATGTTAAGAAAAGGAGCAAAGCGTAAAGCCAAGCTCCTTTTTGTTTTTATTTATATCTTAAAAGATTTCATTTTATTTTTAAGCTAAATAATTTATAATCTTCAAATTTTCAATCTCTTCAGTTTTAATCCTTTTTTTTGACGAACAAATTGCATACATAAAAGTTTGCTCTTTTTTAATAAACTAAAAATTATAAATAGCTTTTTAAAGATAGAAATAAAAAATACAAAATTTGTTCAGACGTATGTTTTTTTATGCCGCTCGTTTGTAGTTTTTTGGAATTGATATTTCTACGAGAAATAATTGTAACTTTTTCATTAGCAGCTCGTCATATTCATAAATGAATTGATTTCGATATTAAAAACAAATGAAATTATTCATTTTAAGTTGAAAAGTGCGCACTTAAATATTTATTAATTTAAAAATTGGAAAAGATGAAAAATTTATTTTTAATTATGGCTGTGTGCCTATTGTCAATCAGTGTTTCTGCATCCGTAAAAGTAAAAGATTATATTGTAACCGAAGACGGAATAAGTTATTACACAAATGTTAAATTAAGTTTGAATCAAGATTATTTTATTTGTAAAAACTCCGAAGGTGAGCTTGTGAAAGTTGAAGCAGAAAATGTAAAAGCCTACAGAAACAACGGATTTTATTATGAAAAAAGAAATTTGATAATTGACGGAAAACCTTGTGAGTCATGCGATTTTATGGAATTGGTAGCTTCAAGAAATGATATTAAAATTCTAAAATATTGTTGCTTTGATAATTTTGGAAATGAAATAGTGGAATTAAATGTTTTCAGAGGAAATGATTTTGTTACAAAAATCACTCAAGAAAATGTATCGCAAATAATTAGTTTTTTTGAAAGATAAACTTCATTTTCAATAAAAAAAAATCCGGCAGATTAATTGCCGGATTTTTTTTTATTTATTTTTTAAGAAGATTTTCTCTTTCTTTTTCATAACCCGGTTTGCCCAAAAGTGCAAACATGTTTTTCTTGTAGGCTTCAACTCCGGGCTGGTTAAACGGATTTACGTCAATCAAATAACCGCTTATTCCGCAAGCTTTTTCGAAAAAATAAATTAATTCACCCAAATAAAATTCGTTTAGTTTTGGAATTTCTATTACTAAATTTGGAACTCCGCCTTCTTTGTGAGCCAATATTGTTCCAAGCTCAGCATTTTTATTTATTTCGTCAATTCTTTTTCCGGTGAGATAATTTAATCCGTCAAGATTTTCGCTGTCTAAAGGCAATACCATATTATTATTAGGGCTTTGAATCCTCAAAACTGTTTCAAAAATATTTCTTCTTCCTTCTTGAATATATTGTCCCATTGAGTGCAAATCTGATGTGAAATCGACGCCTGCAGGAAAAATTCCTTTTCCTTCTTTGCCTTCACTTTCGCCATAAAGTTGTTTCCACCATTCGGTAAAAAAGTGAAGTTTCGGATTGTAATTTACAAGTATTTCAATGTCAAGATTTTGAGAATAAAAATAATTTCTGTAAGCAGCATAAATTGTAGCAGGATTTTGGTCAAAACTAATTTCCGGTGTAGTTCTTTTATACATTTCTTTTGCACCGTCAACTAAATTATTAATGTCGAAACCGGCAACAGCAATAGGAAACAGACCGACAGGCGTTAATACTGAATATCTTCCGCCAATGTCATCGGGAATTTGATATGTTTTGTAACCTTCAGAGTCGGCTAATTCTTTTAAAGCTCCGCTACTTTTATCGGTAATAGCAATAATTCTGGTGCGAGCTTCTTTTTTTCCGTATTTTTCTTCAATGTCATTTTTGAAAATTCTAAATGAAACAGCAGGTTCGGTTGTTGCTCCGGATTTAGAAATCACTGTAATTGCATAAGAAGCATCTGCTAATAATTCGCGTAATTCAAATAAATAATCTTCACTTAAATTCTGACCTGCAAAAATGATTGTAGGAGCATTTCTATTTTTTTTGAGATTAATAAAATTATCGGAAAGAGCTTCGATAACAGCTTTTGAACCCAAATAAGAACCGCCGATTCCAATAACAAGCATATAGTCAATTTTTTTTGAAATTTGATTTGCTGTTTCGGAAATGTCGTAAAGTAAATCTTTTGAGATTTCATTGGGTAAATTCACCCAACCCAAATAATTATTTCCTTTAAGAGTCCCGTCATGTAAAGCAATGTTCTTTAACAAACTTTCTTTTGAGAAGAATTCTAATTTCTCATTCCCTTGTTTAATTTCGATATAACTATAGTTAATTTTCATAATTCAAATTTTAAATAAATTAATTATCAAAAATAAACAAAATATTTTATAAGCCGGTATAATTTTAGATGTTATAAATTTATAATTTTTCTACTCGTAATTTAAAATTATCAGTTTGTCATAACATAATGATTGTTTGTAAAAAATAATAAATTATTAACAAGTAATCCTTTGTAATGAATTATAAAAAATATAATTTTATCAGCACAAACCAAAACTGAAACCTTTTTCCAATGGGAATGAAACAACTAAAAATTACCAAACAAGTAACAAATCGAGAATCAATTTCGCTTGATAAGTATTTGCAGGAAATTAGCAAATACGGATTGATAACGGCCGAAAGAGAAGCAGAGTTGGCTGTGAAGATAAAAAAAGGAGATATAAATGCGCTCGACCAACTCATAAAAGCGAATTTACGATTTGTAGTATCAGTTGCAAAACAATATCAAAATCAAGGATTAAATTTACCTGATTTGATAAACGAAGGAAATATCGGATTAATAAAAGCCGCAAACAGATTTGATGAAACTAAAGGATTCAAATTTATTTCTTATGCAGTATGGTGGATTCGACAATCCATCTTACAATCATTGGCCGAACATTCAAGAATTGTTCGTTTGCCTTTGAATAAAATTACATCGGTAAACAAAGTAAATCAAACATTCTACGAACTATTACAAAGATTTCAACGTGAACCTTCAATAGACGAAATTGCAATTGAATTGGAAATTGCTCCAAAAGATGTAAAAAAAGCAATGTTGGACACCGAGAAATCTATTTCAATGGATGCACCTCTTGATGAAGACGAAAAAAGAAATTTCTATTCAATTTTGATTGACTCAGAATCGGCTTCTCCCGAAAGAAATCTATTAAAAGAATCATTAAGAACAGAATTGAAAAGAGTTTTATCGACACTGCCTTCACGAGAATCTGAAATTATTAAGCAATATTACGGAATAGATCTTGCTCATCCGTTTACACTTGAAGAAATTGGTCGTCATTTTGATCTTACACGAGAAAGAGTTAGACAAATTAAAAGCCGGACAATGAAAATTTTGAAACGAAGAAGCGAAATATTAAAGCAATATTTGTAATTAAAAAATTTAAATTTATAAGAATATTACAAAATGCGAAATAAAATTTTTCAATAAAATTTTGAAAGTATATATATATTTCGTATTTTTCATAAACAATAATTACTAAAAAAATCAAATAGAAAATGGGACTTTTTGACAAAATTAAAGGCGAATTTATAGACATAATTGAATGGCTGGATAACACAAGCGATACAATTGTATGGAGATTTGAAAGACAAGGAAACGAAATAAAAAACGGAGCAAAACTTACTGTAAGGGAATCTCAGGTTGCCGTTTTCATAAATGAAGGACAAATTGCCGATGTTTTTCCTGCAGGAATGTATGAATTAACAACACAAAACTTGCCGATACTTTCTACACTAAAAGGTTGGAAATATGGATTTAACAGTCCTTTTAAAGCTGAAGTTTATTTCTTAAACACAAAAAGATTTACAAATCAAAAATGGGGAACACCGAATGTATTTTATTTGAGAGATGCAGATTTTGGAAGAGTAAGCCTTAGAGCATTTGGTACTTACACAATAAAAATTGACGATCCTGTTAAATTTTTGAAAGAAGTTGCCGGAACAAATGCCGAAGTTACAACAGATGAAATAAAAGAAGAATTAAGAAGCATGATTGTTACAAGATTTATTGATGCAATAGGTGAAAGTAAAACTCCGCTTCTTGATATGGCTCAAAATTATAAAGATATTTCAGAGTTCTGTCAAGGAAAACTTGGAGAAGAATTCAAAGAATATGGTATTGAAATCACAAAATTCCTTATTTCAAGTATAAGTCTTCCTGAAGAATTACAAAAGAAACTCGATGAAGGAACCGGAATGAACATGCTTGGCGATATGAATAAATATCAACAAATGAAAGCTGCCGATGCAATGGAAAATGCATCCAAAAATACAGGCGGAACAGGCGGCGGAATGGAAAACATGATGGGAATGGCCATGATGCAACAAATGATGAACCAACAACAAATGAACAATCAAAATAATCAACAAAATAATCAAAACACCGGAAATCCTCCGCCACCGCCGCTAAATTCATATTTTGTTTCGGTAAACGGACAACAAGCCGGACCCTTTGATATGAACACACTTAAAAATATGATTGTTCAAAATCAACTTACAAAAACAACATTCGTTTGGAAACAAGGAATGGCAGCTTGGGCCGCTGCAGGTGAAGTTCCGGATATTGCACCGCTTTTTGGAGCAGTTCCGCCACCACCGCCGCCAATGTAAGTTTAAGATTAATGCTGTCTGAAAATTGAAAAACATTTAATTTATTATACGATTATAAAAATTTGTTTCATGCTTTAGTAAACAATAATCAGCAAATTAGTTTTAATTGTTTGAATATTGTTTACTGAGGACTGCAAGCTTAAATTTAATTATAATGTATTAATGAATTTTATAAGTGTCGATATTTAGACAGAATTTTTTCTATTTCATTTTAACAAAATTTAAACCCAACCACAATGGAAGAAAACTTGAAAGTTTCCCAAAGCAAACAAAATGAAATATCATGTATAAACTGTGGAGCAAAACTAACTTTTGCACCCGGAACACTCAGCTTAAAATGCGAATATTGTAATGCTGAAAATCCAATAGAAATTGACGAAAATGAAATTACTAAAGCCAAAGAAGAAATTGATTATTTAAGTTTTATTAATAATCAGGGAAATATTGCTGCAAAAATTGAAGTAACAACAGTAAAATGTCAAACTTGCGGAGCAGAAACAAGTTTTGGAGAAAACGTAGTTTCTTCTCAATGCGATTTTTGCGGAAGTCCTTTAGTATCAGCAGATGCACATAAAACACAGGTGATTGAACCGCGAGGAATTTTACCTTTCAAAATTGATACAAAACAAAGTATTGAACTTTATCAAACTTGGCTTAAAAAACTTTGGTTCGCTCCAAATAAATTAAAAACTTACGCCAGACAATCTGAAAAATTAGCCGGAATTTATATTCCGTATTGGACTTACGATTCAGATACAAACACACAATATTCAGGAAAACGAGGCGACGATTATCAAGAAACAGAATCGTATACAGACAGTAGCGGAAAATCGCAAACCAGAACAGTAACCAAAACCGATTGGACATTTGTTTCCGGAAGAGTTTCACGCTTTTTTGACGATGTTTTAGTTCCTGCAAGCGAATCATTACCATTGAATTATGTAGAAAAATTGGAACCGTGGGATTTAGAAAATC
The DNA here is from genome assembly GCA_022729995.1 of Draconibacterium orientale. Taxonomy (GTDB): domain Bacteria; phylum Bacteroidota; class Bacteroidia; order Bacteroidales; family JAADGE01; genus DZBS01. The sequence goes on from DZBS01000056.1 coordinate 6,955, forward strand.
TTTTGCCTTATGATACAAAATATCTTAGCGGTTTTAAATCCGAAACCTATAGAGTAGATTTGTCTCAAGGTTTTGACAAAGCAAAAAATAAAATGGAAGTTGTTATTCAAGGCGATATCCGACGAGATATCGGAGGCGACAGACAACAAATTTTATCGTCAGATTCAAAATTCAACGAAATAACATTTAAACATGTTCTTCTTCCAATTTGGCTCAGCGCATATCGATTTAACAATAAAGCATATCGTTTTATGATAAACGGTCGAACAGGTGAAGTTCAAGGTGAAAGACCTTGGAGTTGGATTAAAATTACACTTGCATCTTTAGCAGCATTAGCCGTAATTGGTGCATTGTATTATTTCTTCGGAAGTAAATAAGTTTAGTATATTAACAGTAATAATAGAAAAACCGACTTAAAGTATTTTTTAAAATATTTTTTGTCGGTTTTTAAAATTTTAAATAATTCAATATGAATAAAACGGCAATAGTAATTGGTGCAACAGGTTTAGTCGGTTCTCACATTGTTAAACAATTATGTGAAGATAATAATTACTCCGAAATTAAAATATTTACCCGAAAATCATTGAATTTAAGCAATCCGAAAATCAAAGAATTTATTGTTGATTTTGAAAATTTTGAATCTTTTTCCGAAAATATAACCGGCGACGAATTATTTTCGGCAATGGGAACAACATTGAAAAAAGCCGGCTCCAAAGAAAATCAATATAAAGTTGATTACACTTTTCAATATAAAACTGCCGAAATTGCAGGCAAAAACGGCGTGAAAAAATATTTATTGGTTTCGAGTGTTGGAGCAAATGAAAGATCAATGATTTTTTATTCAAAAATAAAAGGAAAATTAGAAAATGAAGTAATGAAACTTAATTTTCAAAATGTTTTGATATTCAGACCTTCCGGATTATTAGGCGATAGAACCGAAAAGAGAAGCGGTGAAGAATTCGGCATAAAATTTATGGGATTTTTTGTAAAGATAATTCCGCCATTGAGAAAATACAGACCAATTCATGTCGAAATTGTTGCCAAAGGAATGATAAAATCAACATATAGAAATTATACTGAAAAGAATATAATCATTGAATCACATCAAATTCTTGAAATTTAAAATAATTGAAGAATTATTAAATTTTGAATAAAAAACTTGTTTTATTAATTTTACATTTTAATAAAAATCATACAAAAAAACATACAGATGAACTACGAAAATCTATTAGTCGAAGCTAAAAACGGAATTCTTTTCGTTACATTAAATCGTCCGAATCAACTTAACGCGTTGAATATTGCAGTTTTTAAAGATTTGGAAAATATGCTGAATGAAGCGACAAAAAATTTTGAAATAAAAAGCATTTTGATAACAGGCTCGGGCGAAAAAGCTTTTGCTGCAGGTGCCGATATAAAAGAGTTTGCTCATTTTGATGTTGTTAAAGGAAAAGAGTTGGCAGCCAACGGACAAAGAATTTTTAAAATTATTGAAACATTCAAAAAACCTGTAATTGCCGCAGTGAACGGTTTTGCTTTGGGTGGCGGATTAGAACTTGCAATGGCTTGTCATATTAGAATTGCATCAGACAATGCACGTTTCGGACAGCCGGAAGTAAGCCTCGGAGTTACGCCCGGATATGCAGGAACTCAGCGATTAACGCAACTTATCGGCAAAGGAAAATCTATGGAATTATTGATGACCGGCGGAATGATTAAAGCCGACGAAGCACTTTCGCTCGGACTTGTAAATTATGTTGTTCCTCAAAGCGAACTTATTGCAAAAACCGAAGAATTATTAAATAAAATTATGCAACAATCGCCTGTTGCAGTTGCAGGTGTAATTGCATGTGTTGATGCTTTTTATACCGACGGAGTTAACGGATTCCAAACAGAAGTTGACGAATTCGGAAAATGCTTCGGAACAGAAGATTTCACCGAAGGAACAACTGCTTTTATGGAAAAAAGAAAAGCTGTTTTTCCGGGGAAATAATAAATTTGTATATATTTGATTAAAATAAAACCACAAAAAAATGATTCAGCAAAATGAAATAATCACTTATTTGAAAGAAAATAAAGACTTGTTTCAACGGCAGTTTAATATAATTAAAATTGGCATTTTTGGTTCTTTTGCTCGTAACGAGCAAACCGAAAATAGCGATATTGATATTATATTTGAAATGCCTATATTTTTGAGAAAAAAATCCAATTAAGAGAAATACTCATAAATCATTTTCATTGCGAAATTGACATTTGCCGAGAAAGGTCAATAAAACCGTTATTTAGAGAGATGATATTAAAGGATGCAATTTATGTTTAATAAAGATATTATTATAATACATTTTCCAAAAACAGAAAATAGATTTAGAAAATATAATTATTGTTGTTAAGTTAATAAAAAATATTTTTTGCTTTTCGATTCTTTGCTATTTTCTTTGCGTTACTCAGTATTTAAAATTATTTATTCAGTTGTAAAAAAAGGATAATGGATAAAAAGTCCGAAGTGATTATAAAACCTTAACTCAACTACATTGAAATATAATTATTGAATAAAATCGTTCAGCAGTCTTCAGTCAACAGTAATAAGAATATAACTGAAGACTGAAGACTGTGAACTTAATGACTTTTAATAAATTTCTTTAAAACATTATTTCCCAAAATCTGCATTAAATTGTATTAGTCTTTTCTCCAATTCAGGATATCTTTCGGAAGAGGTTTGCGAAACGCAAGCACGTAAACCTTCAGACCTTGTGCTTCCGGTTGTTTGTAAAGCAATTGCACTTATTCCGTAATAAAGTAAATTTTCGAGCAGCTCGCTTCCTGTCATTCCCGGATATGAAATTGTAAAATAAAAACCGTCGGCAAGATCATGGCCTTCGTCGTTATCGTAAACAAGTTTAAATCCGTTAGCCAAAAATAATTTTTTCATTGCTTTTGCTCTTCGTCCGTATTCCATAACATCATCTCTGAAATTATAATTTCCGTCGTTAACTGCTTTTAAAAGTGCAGCCAAACCATATTGCGGAGTGTGCGGAACGCCTGATGAAAGCGAATAAAGTGCATTATATATTGTAGAATATCCGAATTTATCGGAAACAAAATATCTTTTTAAATCGGGATAACTTCTGTCGAATAATTTATTTGAAATTGCCAACATTCCAACTCTTTGTCCTGCATAACTAAAAGATTTTGAGCTTGATATCAAAAGAACATAATTGTCGGTATATTTTGCAATTGTGGGTTGATAAGGTGCTTTTCCGGGTTGAGAATAATCTTTTCTGAAATCCATTCCGAAATATGCTAAATCTTCAATAACAATTGCATTATATTTATCTGCAAGTTCGGCTATAATTTTTAATTCATTTTCGGTAAAACTTATCCACGAAGGATTGTTTGGGTTTGAATATAAAATTGAAGAAACTTTTCCTTCTTTTAGATAACTTTCCAATTTGTCTCTTAATTTTTCACCTCGGTATTCAAATACGTCGAACGATTGATATTTTTGACCAATAACATTACATTGAAGTTTTTGAACCGGAAATCCGGGATCGATAAAAAGAGTTCCTTCTTTTGAAGCATCGGTTCTGTTTGCTACAAGAAACATAATCATGCTTCCTTGAAGCGAGCCTACAGTTGGTACACAACATTTTGGGTCGATGTCTATATCAAGAAATAATTTTACAAATCTGGATATTTCTTTTTTTAAAACAGCAACACCTTCAATCATTGCATATTTTGAAGCAAAACCTTTGTCTAATGCTTCTTTTTCGGCATTTTTGGCAATTTCGGGTAAGTCTAATCCCGGAACTCCCATTTCCATTCTAATAAATTTTTGATTGGTTTCTCCTTCTATTTCGTTTACCAATTTTACAATTTCTCTAATTGATGCAAATCCTATATCAGCAAGTCCCGAATCTTGAATTTTTTGTTTAACAGTTTTAAAATCAATAGGTGTATTTTTTTCCATTATTATATAGTTTGAATTATTTTAAAAAAATAGAGCCGGGAATAATGCCCGGCTCTTCAATAATTATTTTTTAACGCTTCCGAAAACTTTTTTAATAATATCGCTGGCATATTTAAACGGGTCTTTTCTAATCTTTTTTTCTTCAAGACCAACTTTGTAAAACAATCCGTCGAGAGCTTTTTTGGTTACATAAGCTCCCAAATCTGTAGTAACTTTTGGTTTTCCTATAAATGGAGCAACTTTATTGTAAATGCCTGTCATACTTGTCCATGCAGAAACTGTTGATACATTTCCAACAATTTTTTTATCTAATGAAGCATTAATTTTTGGCGAAAATGAAGCTACAAGTTTTGAGTATGTTTTATCTTTCAAATACATTGTTGCTGCTGTTGAATCGAATCCCGTTTTATGAGTGCTTTTTCCTTGCAAAATATTCATTCCGTCTGTAACGGTCATTGTTGTAATTGCATCAATAAAAATAGGTTTTGCTTCAATTGCGGCATCTTCAGCTGCACGATTTATTTTAAGAACAACGTCGTCTATTGTTTTTTGTCCCAAACCCGGAACTTTCGACAGATTTTCTACAATTACGTTAGCTTCGGGCGGTAAAAGAATTTTTACAACTTTGTCTCTAAAATATCCGTCAGTTGCATTTAAAGTTTTTGATGATGTTTCTGCACCAATTACAAGAGCTTTTTTTAATCCTTCAACAATTTCAGATTGTGTAAGAGCTGTTGTTCCGCCTGCACTGTTAAGTATTTCCATTAGCACGTCGCATGAGCTAAAGAAAAGTAGGCTTGCTAAACCGATTGATAATATTGCTTTTTTCATAATTATATATTTTATTTTTGTGTCAATATTTGTTTTAATAAGCCATTGAAATTTTTTGTGAATAAATTCAAATAACAACATACGAATTTTACAAAGCGTAAAGTTGCATAATTTCTTTATTTTTTCAAAATTTGTTTGAATAGTGTAAAATATTTGACTATTAGTGTAATTTACAATTTTTTATCAAAATATTTTTATTTCTTTTACGGAAATAACTTAATTTAACCCAATTTAATTAAATTGAGATTTAGTTGTTTAAAAAGTAAAGTATTGAATTAAGCATTTAAGAAATACGTATAATTCTTTATTGGCTGTTAGCTTTTGGCTATTAGCTGTTGGAAAGAAAAGACATTTCAGTTTAAAGTCCCTGCGGGACGATATTATGGTAGAAATGATTTGAGAATTTGTTTAAAGTCCTGTAGGGACGACATTATTTATTTTAAATTATTTTCAAAGTGCCTAATTCAGTTAAAGTGTATAATATTTTACAATTTATTATCAGTTTTGTTTTAAATCTTTAGTCTTTAGTAATTAAATTTTTATTAAACTTTTTGATACAGACTGAATATTGTAGACTGATATATTAATTCAAATGTTTTTATGAAAAAATTTTTACTTTTAATAATTTTAGTTGTAATAATTGCATCAACAAGTTTTTCGCAATTGTTTGAGAATGAAAATTGTGGTGCAAACGATAATTTTATTGGTAATATTTTTAAGCATCCGTGGGAAAAAAACAACGAACTTCTATTAAATTATCTCGATACAATTGGATATAAAACCGATACTTTTAAAACATTTTATATTGTTCCGGTTAAATTTTGGATATATAGAAAAGCCGATTCAACAGGAGGATTAAATGAAAAGGAAATTAAAGGAAATATTCAATATCTAAATTATTATTATTCTTTAAATAATACCGGAATTCAATTTTATTTGAATCCGGAAATAGAATATATCAATAAAAATAAATATTTTTTTATGAGATATATTTTGCAAGGTCCATTTCAAACATTTAAACATAAAACAAAAGGAAACATTAATATTTTGTTTGTCGATAAATTGGAACTTTTCAAATTCGGCAAAAAAGTGAAAGATTACAACGGAACGTTCAATACAATTTCAAAAGGTGTAATAATTTGTTCCAAAACATCTACTTCTTCGCTGAGCCATGAAATTGGTCATTTTTTCGGTTTAAAACATCCGCACCGACATTGGAAAAGAGGCAAACGAAAACAGGAATCGGTTGACCGAGATAAACGTTTTCACAGGATTTTCAATCATAAAAAAAATTGTGAGAAAAACGGCGATGGTCTTTGCGACACGCCCGCAGAACCCGATTTAACAAAATATTCCGACAAAAATTGCAAATATACAGGCTGGAATGTTGTTGATAATTGGGGAGTTGTGTATAAACCGTCGACAATAAATATAATGTCGTATACAAAAAATAGAGAATGCCGAAATTTATTTACAAAAGGGCAAGTTGCCGTTATGTTGAAAACTGCTTCCAAAAATAAATATTCAAAATATTGGGATATAAATTCAGCTAAAAGTGTAAATTATAAATTTGACAGTTTTGAACCCGATTTTTCTGTAGAATCTGCTTCCGAAATATTTATCGGTTCGCCGCAAAATCACACATTCCATTTAATTTATGCTAAGAAAAAACGAAACAGAAGTTTAGACAAAGAAGATTGGTTGTATTTTTTAAATAAAAAAGACGGACAAGTTTTTGAAATAAATATTTCTTCGGGCAAATTAAAAAAAGCTCAATTAAATATTGAAGTTTATTTTGAAAATAATTTGATTGAAAAGAAAAGTATTTTGAACGAGAAAACATCTAATATAAAAATTATAAATCCAAAAAAAGGAAAATATTTTATTAAAATTGAAAAAATTTCTGACGAAAAATCAATTACCGATTATAATATTGAAATAAAAGAGTAAAATTAAAAATATAAACACATGAAAAAATCACAATATTTTATTGTCTTACTTTTTGCATCTCAACTATTGAATGCTCAAATTAGCAAAAGCTCGTTTTTAATAGGAACCGATTTTCCTTCTCAATACACAGCAGGCTACAATGTTGCTTATAATCGTTTCAATACACAATTTCAAGCCGGTTTACTTACAACACCATACAACAATATTGTTTTGGGAATAATAGAAAATTTTGGTGCAAACCCGAATATTGTAGAAATTGTGAGAGAAAGCTATAAAAAAGGATTGATTTTTACTCTTAAACAACAATATCATTTTGATAAAATGTATTTCGGAATTTATGGTCAGCATTTAACTCTTAATGCCGATGCAATTCCGCTTGATATTGTTCAAGATTATTACAATATTAATCTTACATCTTATTGGGCAAGCATTCCTTTTTTTTCAACTCTGCTGAACTATGGCGATGAAATTACAAAAATTCAGTTGGAATCCAAAATGTGGCAAGGCGGAATTCTTGTTGGCAGACGATTTCCGTTTTCAAACCCGAGTTTTGAATTTCGTGCCGAGTTTTCTGTAAGTAAAAATTTTGCTTCCAACAATACTTTTACTTCTCAAACTCCATATCCGGAATCGTTATATCAGTTGATAGACGAAGATATTCAGGAAACTTACAAAAAGTATGCATATATTCCTTCTTTAAATTTTTATTTAATGTACAGATTTTAGCTTTTTGTTTAATATTTGGTATTTTTATTGTGTAACAATATTTATAAGCAATTTTCGGAATTAATTTTTAGAAAAAAAATGTATTTTTATAAAAAGACTTTTAAAATGATAAGAAAAATTCTATTTTCTATATTTATTTTATTTATAACAATAAATACTTTTGCCCAAACAGGCATGCCTTTTATAAAAAATTTTCCTCCATATACAATTGGTATGGAAGGCGGACAAATTTGGTCTATTATTCAAGATTCGCAAGGAATAATGTATTTTGGCGGAAACGACGGAGTTTATGAATATGACGGTGAAAATTGGCGTAAAATAGAATTGAAACAAAAAATCGCTGCACGATCGCTCGGAATGACCCAAAACGGAAAAATATTTGTTGGCAGCGTTGGCGATTTTGGATATTTAAACCCCGATTCTAAAGGACAAATGAAATACATTTCTCTTTTAAATAAAGTAGATTCTGCCGAAAGATTTTTTACAGATGTTTGGACTTTATTTGCCGACGGAAATACAGTATATTTTTGTTCAAACGAAAAAATATTTATCTATAATTCGGATTCGCCAAAGAAAATTAAAATTATAAAAGACAAATATTTTTATTTGATGTATAAACCGCGAAATGAAATTTTCGTTTCCGTTGGCGGTGAAGGTTTAATGAAACTTAAAGGAGATAAACTAATTCCTTTAAATTTGCCCGAAAAACTATATCCCGTGCAAGTTTTACCTTACGGCGAAGATAAATATCTTATTCCTTCATCAAAAAATGGAATGTTTGTTTACGACCCAAATGCAAAAGACACAAAAGAAATATTAACCAAGAAATTTTTTGATTCCGAAGAATTATTAAAAACCGAAAAAATATTTAGCGAAAGTCATGTTTACACCGGCGGACTTGCTTTAAAAGATGGCACTTTTGCTATCGGAACTGTTCAAAAAGGAATTTTTATTATTGATAAAAAAGGAAAAATTATTAATAATATCAGCAAAGAAAAAGGTCTTTTAAGCCAAACAGTTCATTTCCTTTTTTTGGATTCCGACATGCAACTTTGGTCGGCATTAACTTATGGAGTTTCTTATCTTGAAATAAATTCGGCTTTTGAACAATTCAATGAAAGAGACGGAATACAAGGAAGTATTTATGATGTTACACGATTTGACAATCTTTTATTTGTAAACTCAAATTTGGGAATTTATTATTTTGACGGAACAGAATTTAAAGGAATTAAAAACCTTTATGAACATGGTTTGCAAGTGTTTAACCCGATAATTGTAAAATCAAAAACAGGAAATAAACATTTTGTAGTTTCCACAGTTTACGGAATGTTTGAAATAAAAAATTTTGAAGCTTCGCAAATAAATGAAATTAGCCCATTGTCAATAGCCGTTTCGGAAACCGATTCTTCCGAAATATTTTTTACAAGCGATTACGATTTATATAAATTTAATATCGAAAAAGATGTTTTTTCGAAACCGCAAAAAATTAAATCTTTTACCGAAATGCCTCTTCTTTTGGCACAAGAAAATGAAAAATTTTGGATGATTGAAGGAGAAAAATTAATTTTATTCGATACCAAAACAAATAAAATTAAAACTTTTGATAACAGTCCGGAAATTAAAGGAGTTGAATTTAGCGGAAGCGAAAAAATCAACGGAAAAATAATTTTTTATTCAAAAAGCGGAATTTTCACACACCAATCCGGTAAAATAATAAAATATAACGAGCTTTTCGGCGGATTACGTGAAAATTACGAGTTTGTTCAAATGCAAAAAATAGACAATACCGTTTCGAGTGTTTATAAATTAAACAATAATCATTATTTTGAAAATTACGATTTAAAAAACTTGAAATTTACCGATACAATTTCTTGCAAAAGACTTGCCGAATTTGAAGGATTTTATTCAGAAAATCAAAATCAATATTGGTTAATTTCGCCAAATGCAGTTTATAAATTCAATTCAAAATACAAACGAAAATTTAATACCGACAAAAATGTTTTAATAAGAAACATAAAAATTGGAAGAGATTCGGTGATATTTTACGGAAATAATTTAAAGATTTCAAAAAATGATACAATTGCTGTTTATCAAGCACTTGTTAACACAAATCAAGCTATTTCTTATGAATATAATGATATAACTTTCACCGTAGCTTTTCCCGGATTTGAAGGAGAAAAAGGTAATTTATATTCCTATAAACTTATTGGCTCAAAAGATAAAAAATGGTCGGATTGGACAAATTTTAATACAAAAGAATATACAAATCTTAGAGAAGGAGAATATAAATTTCAGGTAAAAGCTAAAAATTTATATGGTTTTGAAAGCAAAATAAGCGAATACGAATTTTATATTGAACCGCCTTATTACAGAAGTGCTTTGGCATATATTTTATATGTAATTCTGCTGGGTTTTTTAATTTATTTGATAATAAAATTAAATTTAAGAAGACTTGAAGCCGAAAATAAAAGACTTGATAATATTGTAACTGAAAGAACGGCAGAAATATCGCAACAAAAAGAAGAAATTCAAACACAAGCAGAAAATTTAAGAGAAATTAATGAATCATTGAGTCAAAAAAATGAAGAGATAAACCAACAAAACGAAGAAATTAGAACAATTGCCGACAATTTGCAATCGGCCAATGATGAAATTGTTTTGATAAATGAAAATATTACCGAAAAAAGCAAACACATCACCGACAGTATAAATTACGCAAAACGAATACAAAAAGCAATTTTGGCCGGAGGCGAAAGAATGAAGAAAATTGTGCCCGAACATTTTATACTTTTAATGCCAAAAGAAACTGTCAGCGGAGATTTTTATTGGTATAATAAAATTAATAATCATTTGATTTTTGCTGCCGTAGATTGCACCGGACACGGCGTTCCCGGTGCTTTTATGAGTATGCTCGGATATGCTTTTTTAAACGAAATTGTTTCCAAAAAAGAAATTGTTCATGCAAACCAAGTTCTTAATTTATTAAGAGAAAATATTATAAACACACTTCACCAAACCGAAGAAAATACAAATCGCGACGGAATGGATATTGCTCTTATCGGCATTGATACCGATATAAATATTTTGCAATATTCGGGAGCACATAATCCGCTTTTTATTGTAAGAAATTCAGGATTTGAAAATTGCGAAATTGCAAACGATGCTAATGTAAATATTTATGAAAATAAATTGTTGGAAATAAAAGCCGATAAAATGCCTATTTCCTTCAGCAGAAATCTTAAACCTTTTAAAAACCATTCAGTAAAACTTCAAAAAGACGATTTTATTTATATCTTTTCCGACGGATATATTGACCAAACCGGTGGCGAAAGCAAAAGAAAATATATGATAAATCGTTTTAGAAATTTGATTTTGAGCATTTCCGAAAAAAGTGCACAAGAGCAACAAAAAATTCTTACCGAAGAATTTTTTAATTGGAAAGGAAATCAAAATAAGCAAATGGACGATATTTTAATTATGGGTTTAAAATTTGATATGCTTACCGAATAAAAATTTAAGTTTATAATAAAAAAACCGTGAATCCGACTAAACAGATTTCACGGTTTTTTATTTGAAGAAATCTACTATTTTAACGATTCAGTTATCTTTAATGCTTCATCTTTTGAAATATCTTTTTTTTCGATTATTTCAAAGTTATAACGATTTTTTTGAAAAAATTCATGATAAGTTTGGTCGGCCGAAGGAGAAATTTTTGTGATATATTTATTTTTAAACAATTCGGAATAATCGGAATATTTTAACCAAAAAACTTCTTTATATATTAATTCGTTTTCTTCCGATTGGTAATTTATGTATTCTCTGACCGGACAAATTCCAATAATTTGTTTTGAAATTGTATTTCCTTTTTTGTCGAAAGTCCATATTTCTTTAAAAATATATGAAGTAATTTCCTGCGAATTATAATTTGTTTTTACAACAATTAATGTGTCGCTGATTAAAAAATCGCCGTCATAATGTTCAACATAAACAATTAAAGAATCTATTCTGTTACCCAATAATTTTTTTATTTCGGAAGAATCAATTTTGTTTCTAAAATTAGCAGAATCGTAAACAGGGTAATTTTCGATTAAAATTTTATCGAGGCACCAATCTATAAGACTTTTGTATCCCATTTCAATTTCATTATTACTAAAAAGTTGAATGTTTTCGCTGTCTTTCGTAAGTTTTACATAAACAATTTGAGCTGTTTCAAATTGTTTTGCTTTAATAATTGTTTCGGGTTTCTTTTTTGAAGGAATTAAATTTTTCAATTCAAAAGGATTTTCTGAAATATTAACATAAACACATTTTTGAAAAATGGTATCTTGATAATATTGTTGGAACAAACCTTTTCCAAAATCATCGGTAACTTCGGCATTATATTTTCCGGTTAAAATTAAATCTAAATATGAAATTCCTCTGCCGGTATTCAATAATGATGCAATATCATCAAATTTTATATAGAAAACTTTTCTACGCATATAATCGTCATATTCATAATTCCATTCTCTTACAGGCGTAATTCCCACAATTTGTTTGTAAATTAATTTGTCGGAAATATCGTAAAATAATAAGTCGTGCAAAATAAAATGTGAAATTTCGTTAGTATTTAAAGGTGTTTCAATAACATACATTGTATCTTTATCTGTTTCATAGTCGTATCCGACAGCTGTATCTGATTGTTGACCCAAATAATTTTTTACAATTTCAATATCCAAAAATAATTCATGTTTTGAGCCTATAAACTTTGGCGAAGTTTCGTAAACCTTAATTTTGCCTGAAAGAACCGCATCAACAATAACATTTGCCAAATTGGAACGGCTTTCCCAATTTGTATTCTCCGGAAAGAAAAAAACATTGTTTGCCGAATCGGATTTTGAAATCTTTTCCTCAATATATTTTACATATTTCACTTTCGATAAATCTGTCGGATTGCTTTGAGCATAAATATTTACTCCAAAAAATAATTGAATTGTAATTATTTGAAATAAGATTGAAATTTTAGCAAATATTTTCATA